>CBDUQO010000112.1:0-7310 GCA_965369365.1 uncultured Methanosarcinales archaeon | reverse complement strand
GACCATCCGGCATCGGCGCATACAAAGCCGAACTTGAACGGATCAGAATTTGGATTCATAACAACCGGCCGCCCATGGTTCACACCTGCCGTCGGCGGCATGTCCGGGCAGACGCTCAGCGCCATGCCAAAACCACCACATTTTAAAACCCTCGAATTCGAGGGAATTAAAATCAGGGTAGCAACAATCTACATAGTTCAAAGCATAATCTATATAGATTTTACACATCTACATAGAACAGATAAGAGGGTTTGCCTATTCCTATAGTTTATAGTACTAACAAGTCTTCGAGAGCAAATTTCGCTCCCATTAAAGGATAACAAAATTCGCCATATCCCATGTACGTATCAATTCAACGATTGAATTTTAGATGTCAGACGGGGCGGCTCACCCCGTTTTTCGACTCTCTATATATACATCCATACTCATATAGATATATATCGACAATGCTTATCTATATATACACTCTATATATACATCATCATTTCCATATATATCTACACCACCAATAGCTATCTACATAGTACACGGTATATATAGAGGGTTATTTCAGTTCAAACGGTGGCTCCCCGAGAAGATCACTCTTCTTACCCTGTTCAAGCACGACCTTGCCATCACGCCAGACCTTCCCTCGCCAGAGAACTCTCAAGCACGACCTGCCGCATGGATGAATGATTTTGAACTGTGTAGGCATCCAGTCCGGCACACTCCCGAGAATGTACATCCCCATAATCCCAAACATGTCCTCCTTGCGTTTGACAGTATCCGGAAGGTCTTTACTCTCGCCCGGCTTTTGTGGTGGATAGACTAGCACCCACTTGAACCATTTGCGACCGGGGTAGGCGGTCAGTCGGAATATCTGGAGACACTTACCCGTCATTCATCTGCCTCATTCTTTCGACTCCTGTCCCGTTCTTTGTGTAGTTTCTCGATGTGAATCGCTGCCGTGACCTCAAAATCCGTCCACCCAAACTTCTTCATAACTTCATCGACGCCCAAACCCTCCTCTTTTGCTGCGCCGACATCCTGCAGGATCATCCGGAACTGCTCATTGTGACCACCTGCCCGGGCGACGTCTACTCTGGTCACAGGTTTCGCTGCGGTCTCCGCCGGAGCTCCTCCATTCACTGATTCAAGCGTGGCGTTCGGGTCTGTCCTCGCATCCGGCAAGTGAGTATACACTTGTCCTGGGTTGTACCGAAACCCGGCTGCTGTAAGTCGCTCGGTCATCACATCCTCGATCAACACCCGATCTGGGTTCTCCCTGCGATTGATAGCCGCTTCCGGATAGATGACCGCACCTAACGACAAGAAGTCTCGCAGAACCCACTTCGGGATCTGCAATTTGAATCTATCCACGAACAAGACCACGTTTGCGCTGATTCCGTTGTCGAAGAGATCGAGATAAGCGGTTTTTGTGGTTCGCCCCGATTTGACCGGGAGCCTCCAATATGATGCTAATAGTTCCGACATAGATATACATCATCGGCAATCTATCTTAAAGTTTCGCCTTCTATTCCAATGACTATACGAATACGCCAAAGCATTTAAGTACCCATACACCAAGTATATAGTATCAGCATAATGATGTAGAGCTGAAACGACCTCAACCGGATTGATCACGATGAAACGGAACAAATGTAAAAAATGCGGGCACTCGTGGATCGCACGAGTACAGAATCCGAAAAGATGCCCCGGATGTGGCAGCAAATACTGGAGGTCGAAGCGATGACCCCTAAACTACTCCCGATACTGATTCTGATTCTGCTGCTGTTCGCATCCTGCGCATCAGCCACGACACTCCACGGCACGGCAAACGACGTCGATAGCGGCGTTGCGGTTGACGGCATTGAAATGCGCGCTCTCATCGTGGAAGACATGACTGAGATCCTCCTCGACACAGACGTAACCGATGCAAACGGTAAATTCGATTTAGAAGTACCCAACGATACAAAATTTTATGTAAAGGTCGTCGGCGATGATTCACAACTCGAAACCTGTTATTTCACGACATTTCGCATAAACACCATCAAAAATCAGGTTTCGTACTATCCTCTCACAGATGAGATTTTCCTTAGGTTCCGCGTGTCAAACTGTGATTCAGAGACATCTTCGGTTGTCGAACGAGATCCAAGCCACCCAGGTGACAACGACGGAGACGATTCTGGCGATGGTGATGATGGCGACGACCCTGGTGAAGAGGGCGACCCTGGCGGGTATACAGGTCCGACCACCCCGGGTGGCGTAACCCCGACGTCCACAGCCGGACGGGTTGGCGGGGCGCTGGCATGTGTCGTGATCGTGCTCGCGGTCGCGGCAGTTCTCGTTCTCACAGGGGTGATCACGCTTGGTGCGACGGTCGTGATTTCAGGAATAACTTTGACCGCGATCGGGCTAATTAAACTTGCGGCAATCCTTGCAGCGATGTTTGGATTCGTGGTGCTGCCACTCATCACAAAATGGGGCGTGCCCTTTGTGTCATGGATCACCGGGGCGATCCAGGACATGGGGAACGCGATTCTCAAAGCGTTCGGCATACATTTCGATGAAACTCGTGAAATGAGCCCAGGCGATACGATTATCGATGTAATACGCACTGTCACAGAAACGATCATCCGCGAGATCATAAATACGATCACCGAAGCAACGGGGCTCACAGAACAGATGGTATGGCTCATCATCATCTTCGGCGGCATGTTCGTCCTGATGGCGGCTTTCAGCATGTTCAGACAACGATAGAGGTGATAAGAATGATTAAGAAACCGAAAGATATAAACCGAAAAATACCGCTTATAGCGGGGATCGTTTTGCTCGCTGCACTCGCAGCGTATTATGGAGGACTGTTCGCTGTAACGGATTACGGCATAATCAAAGGCGACATAAAATGCAGCGCAGACAACACCAAATACGTGTTTAAAATCGATTTCTACACGCCGGACGTCGGTGAACACCATGTACAGGCATTTTGTTACGACGATCCACGTTATCAGGTCATGCGACTGGCTGTCATCAACGTTCGGAACGGTGGCGTTGATACAACGACGGTAGAGCGAGATTGTGATGATTGGGACGCCCTAATGCCGTGTGATAAAATCCGATTCCAATTGTATAATGCGGACAAGAAACTGTACTATTGGAAGGTCGATACCGACGGTATGCCGACATGCGCGGTCTCGCCGACGCCAACCCCCACACCAACACCTACACCAACCCCCACACCTACACCAACACCATCCCCTGCCAATATAGACGACAGCACCGACACCCTTACATTCGACAAGTCATCATACCGGCTCGGAGATACCGTGGGCATGTTCGCCACCGGAACGAACATCGGCGGCGAAGAATGGCACGGAAAAGTAACATTCACCATAACGCAGCCAGACGGCACGGAGTATACCGTGAAAGAATCTGGCGGTGTAAACGTGATGGCGGGAAGCTCAGCAACCGCCGATGAATCATTCGTACTCCCAACTACCGGACAAGCCGGCACATGGACCGCCCAAAGTATGTGGCTCAGGGACGACGGAGTGATCGATGCAAGATCGAGCATCCTTGATCTCGGAGAGGGCGAAGAAGACTATGCGATATGGGTTATTGGCGGCATAGCAGTATTCCTGCTGCTGATATACCTCGCATACCGAAAGAAACCAAAGAGCGGGCGACGATAATGTACCCGCTAACAGAAGTGCTGATATGCAGCTCCGTCATGGGGGCGCTGTTTGCGATTGCAGCACTCGCAGCGCATATCGGAACATCGGATACCGAAGATAAAGAATGGGAGGCGTACAGGTGCAAATTCGAGTAACTTTCTTGCTATTTGCAACCCTGCTCATGGTCGGCACGGCATCAGCAACAACGCTTTACGTCGACGAAACCGGCTGGTATCGATCCGGAGACACATTCAACGCAACCGCAACACCGATCCAGCACGCGGTGGATAACGCGACGGCTGGCGATACGTTGTATGTGTGGAACGGAAGTTATGATGAAAGTACCGTGCACATCACCACGTCTTCCATCACTGTAGAAGGCGAGAGCAACTCTGTTGTGATTCTTAATGGTTCGGGACATATAGGATTCGATATTTCAAACGCTGATTATGTTACCGTAAAGAATTTTAATTGTGGCGTGGGCGACAACAGCGATATGGATCTGAACACCGCCAATCATTGTATCATTAAGCATCTAACTAATCTCGACGCAGTGACTGCTCAAACGGCGGACAATCTCACCTTTTCGCATAATGCGCTAACTGAACATGACTCCCTGATCGAAGACGTAACAAACTCCGCTTTCTACTATAATATCTTTGGTGGGCTTCGTTTCACTAACAACGCCGATAACGTTTTCACTTCAAACACGTTCTATTTAAATACAGGAGGGCTGTTCGGACATCTTGTAATCTATGGAAACAACGTCAACAACGCGTTCATAGATACCAATTTCGTGGGAAATTTAATAGCGTTCAACGTTCCCGATATAAGCTATTCAGGTGGATCAAACAACATATTCACAGACACCACATTTGAACACTCTACAGTCGTGATGCGAATCTCCACTGGCGCAGACGTAAAATTTGTACAAAACAACCGCAGGATCTTTGTACCAATAGGGGGCTACTGGGAGTGGCATTACGGTCCGCCTCATTGGAATGATTGGGTAACGCAAACGGTTTCCGGATTGAACATCACTATCGACGGCTCACAATCGGTGATGCACTTTACGCCCACTGTCAGCGTATCGACTGGAAGCACGGTGGATTTCAATTTTCCACACTTTTATTACAATCCGTCCAGCGGATCGTATAACATATCAGATACCGTATGGAACACTACGATTCATGGGCGAGTTTACCACGCAACCGAGGATTTTTACAGCAATGACAGTCCTGCGCGTGGCACAAAAACCTTCAACGTCACCGCAACCGACCCCGCAGCGACCGCATCAATCCAGTGCGGCGACTTCGGCAGAGGCACCTATGTCCAGATGCTGGTGAATGGCATCGACAACGGCACCGTGCTCACCAACAGCGCAGGAGTGGCATCATTCGCGTACACTGACGGGTTCAGCGGCACGATGCAGTTCAACGTCACCACGTACAACAAGACCGGAACGTCAATCTTCCAAGACGTTCTCAACACCGTACACGCAAACGGCACCATCGAATATAGTGACTGGGTGGCAGGCGGAGATTCGATCAACACAACCATCATCCCTGAAACTGGCAGTGTAGAGATACGGATAAACGAATCCATCATCAACGCAGACTATCACAACACAAATATCTACGACCTGAACATAACCGATCTGGACGGAACCCTGCTGCTAAAAGATGCAGGAGTATCAACGATGATGTTCAGCGTCAAAAACAACCTGTTCATATCGCTTTGGGATATTCGTTACTGGATAAACGCAACAACGAACCGGAAAGCAGCAGAGATGAAGACGTACTCCACGAACCCAGCCCTGCAACTGAATTTTACCATGTATGACCTCTACCCATCCAGTAACTTCGACTGTCATTACGATTCCGCATCGTTCACCACGAACACCTCAAACTCATCCGGGGTGCTACAGTTCGCAAACCCCACATGGATCACAAGCACATCAAAACTCATCGAGCTCTACATGACCACCACACCATACCGTTGTGGCGGCGTTTGCGCTATCAACGAAGGCGACCCGATGATGCTATATCTCGATCTCAACGACACGACCGTCACACACGTAAAGGCAGAGATCACAAAGCCGAACGGCGAGAAAGCAAACCACAGCATGACCGACTTCCTTGAAGACGGAGACACCACTTGGTATATTAGCTACGCAGATACCGGGGGTGCCGGGACATACTCCGTCAACAATTTCTACAGCAGCAAAGACGGTGCAACTTGGAAGCAACTCGACTCATTCCTGACATTTGAATCCAGAAGTTCCTCCGGCGGCAGCAGTGGCGGCGGAGATGATGGGGGCGCCGGAGGAGATGATGGGGACGACGGCGGAGATGCCGGAGGGGGCGGAGGCGCACAGCCCGAGCCAATAATAGATGACCACGGCATCAAGCCTGACAAAAGCTTCACCGCCACCCTGACAAACGGACAGGCGACATTCGATGGAAGCATCGTTACCCGGGTGAACACAGAACAATCCGGGACAGTGCAGATAGACGAATACAAGATCAACCCGACCGCCACATCCCTGATCGGTGGCACCCGGTACGGATACGCAGACATCACGGTGGAGGATAGGAACATTGGAGGGACCGTATGCTTTGCCGCACCAACGACCGCCATAGCATCGATCTACCATCTCGAAGACAACGAATGGGTTGAATTGAATACCCGAAGCGAAGGCGATTCGGTCTGCGCAGACGTCGGGCACTTCTCGTACTTCGCGCTTGCAGATGAGGAGATGGAATCTGTGATCGAGTCGATGACGCAGTTATCCCTAAACCCCCCAAAGGTATCCGGGATCTTGATCTGGCGGTGGGTCCGTGACGATTACACGTCTCGTCATACGGCGAACAGAGAATTAGTGAATGTGAGTGCATCGGAAGGCATGGTCTGCGAGATTTTATCAGAAGAGGGCGACTATCCCAACCGCATACTGAAATGCGTTTACACTCCAGAAGAGGGCGACTGGAGCTCTTTAAAATACACGGGAGAGGTAATAGCGATCGATGTCGATGGCTATACGAAGCGGATTCCCGTGAGCGTGCAGGTTCACGACATGGAGCGGCTTGGCTTCCCCCTCTTGGCTGGACTCATATTGCTCGGCGGTTTCATACTGTACAGACGCTATGACTAAAACGATCCGTTATGCCCTGATCCTAATCGTCCCGATCATTCTCCTCTCCTGTGCGGCGATAGGGGCGACGACCGAGCCACCAATCACAGACACAATCTGGATCATATCAACCGATCGACAATGAGATCTACAATCTTTCATCACTCGCTCCAACTCACGCGCCATTTCTCGGGCTTCTTGTGATTGTGCTAATTTTCTGGAAATTGTACTGATCGCAACGCAGGTACGCCGTTCTTTTTTATTCGACTCCGATTTTAAAACCGTCTGTGCAATCGTACATACCAACCTATGCATGGGCGGGAGATCGTGGCACACACGCAGAGATAGAGGCACGCTTATATGGCTGGTGACGGTTGAGTATGGATTTGGTTCGATTGTATGAAACCTCACGACTTTCAGTCTCTGGAACCGAGATCCCCATGCTTCCCTGCACAGTATCAATGTCGACCTGTCTGCCATCGACCCCACCGATCTGAAAAACAAGATCGATGAGGTCATGGCGC
>CBDUQO010000111.1:0-7315 GCA_965369365.1 uncultured Methanosarcinales archaeon | reverse complement strand
TGCTCTGATTGTTCTGAGAACTCAAATCCGGTTGAGAATGCGACAAGATCGGGATTGGTCTTGAATGTTTCGTAGACATAAGCAAGGTAGTATCCGGGTATTACAGTATCTGCGTCGATGAATATGAAATATCTGCTGCTATTGCTTGCATTCATAGCTCCAAAGTGTCTGCCCGCCCCAATCCCGCGCTCTTCGCAGCAAATAACGCGGTCAGTGTACCTCTTTGCGATATCAAGACTTCCGTCCATACTGCCACTATCTGACACGATCAGTTCATACGGTATGTTCGTGTTCTGGTTTGCGATCGATTCAAGCGTCGCTTCGAGGCAGTTAACCTCGTTTAAGACCGGGACCACGACTGAAATCTCAGGTTCCATGATTGGATTCTTGGTGTTGATTCACTTTAAATGTTGAGATTGGGGGTCTACATCCCGGCTCCATGTGAAATCACCCACATACACGTCTCTTGTTAACTGCTTTTTGCCGCTTCCATCATGGCTCATGATATGGAGATTCCTGCCAGATGCCAGATACAGGATCATCGCCCCATCAGGACTCCATATTGGGTTAAAATCGTTTGTAGCGCTTGTCGTAAGCCCGGTCACATTTTCGTGCTGTATCTGCGTCTGTGGCGTGACAACATATTGTGATAGCGGCGACAGTACCCATACTTTGACGATGACGAGCACCACAGCCAGGATGATCAGGATTGTGAACAGGTGTTCGGTCTTAATCGTTATTTTTCAGACCCCATGTTGTGGGCAGGTTTATTATGTATATTCATATTTTATTCCCCCATCATGTTTCTTCAGTCGTAACGCATGTCAGATCGTTCCAGTTCAACCGTCTGCCATCCAACGCTCAATGGTGCATCGTCGCAACGGTATCTCAACAAGACGCCCATCCCATTGTCCATTGATAGTCTCATGTACAGGGTTGTATTGGCATTCAAGGAGAATGCCCATGCTTCGTAAGCTGCCCCGTCCACCCCGGACAGCGTGCTTATATTGTGGCTGTATACCCATCTGCGCCCCTCGTCCCAGCCCATTTTCCCGCATTCCTGCTGGGCAGAGATGGTGCATCCCGTGCTGGTGCGAACCTCCAGCGCTTTTCCGTGATCGGTATCCACGATATCCCACACGGCGTCTCCCTCGATTACTTCTAGCCCATCTACGATCTCCACGATCACGTTATTTGACTCGTCTACTGGCAGTGGCACGAAAAGTGTGGTCTCTTCCGATGTATCAATCGTGAGTTCATACCGCATCCTGGTATCTCCAAGAATGCCTGATGATAAGGATATGCCGGAAACAACGATTCCTGCCACGAGGATCGCCGTGCTCAGTTGCAGCCCCCTGACCTTCCACCGTGGAATGCCCTTTGGAGATATCTGGCTTCCGTTTAACACTGAATACGCGGAGAGGATGCCAAGAATCAAGCTGATATACCCAGGTATGAAGTACATGAACCTGGCGACCACACTCGATAAGTCCCCCTGGGATATGCACAACACCAGCGGGTAGATGAAGATCAGACCGGACGTGAGGCAGATCGCAGTTATGACGATTCCGGGCAGTATAGGGCATGAGAATTTTTCCGGTTTCTCCCTCGCATAATTGAGATGCATATAAGAGAATACGACGACTGAGACGATCCCTACCGGCAGCAGAGTGATCTGGATCGGCAGGAATTTCACGGTGCCCGGGAATGCAACCAACAATAAGACGTACAGACCAACAAGAATCAGGCTGAGCACTCCGCCGTATATGCAGGATATTTCCAGTATCTTCAATTTCGTTTCGTTTTTCATTTTCGCCTGCCCGGATTTACATCCACGTGGTTCTGACCTCGTAATAGTCGTCTTTCACTCTGATGTGGAGTTTTTGAGGTGACGATGACGTATGTTGTTCGGATTGCCCCTCTCTTATATAATCTAACAGTCGATCTGCTTCTACATTCCTCATTTCTACGAATTTACCATGCTTTATTGCATTTGCAAGGTTTGGAAATTCTCGTAGTTCTTCTGTGGTGATATTAGCATAGTACTCGGGTTCGTAGCTTAATTTGTGGGTTGACAGGCGCGGTCCACTTGCGATCCGGTCCATCACAAGCAAGCCGGCGACTGCACAGGCAAGCACCATAATGGAGATTGTAAATACTCTTATAAAACGGGCTGAATATCTCTTCTTTAGATATGTGAGTGCCAGAATAGATAGAACAATAATGGCTAACATGATTGAGAATAACGGTACAATTCTCCAGTTAGGGCCAAGCCCGAGCAGCATCCCGAAAATAAAACTACAAATATTCAGTATCAGGCTAAGGGTTAACGATTGGTAGATCGGTATCACCTTTTTCATGAAATAGTATATGAAAAGCCCTTCAAACAGCACTATCAAAGCTTCGAATAGCAGCAAAAATTCGTCATCGAATGCCAGCAATTGCCAGAGAACCGGAAATGATATCAGGTTGGCTATTATAACCGCTGCGATGACTTTCATCGGCTTATTCAGGACTGCTATAAAAATCAAGGATATTATCAATTCTAGAAGTATATTCAGTGTAAATAATAGTGTAAAATCCGGCATCGCATAAAATATCAGAACCGATATCGGTGTGGCATCCTCCACAATCAGTTCGGAGTCCGTTACACGAACATCAAACTCTGCGCCATAATTGGAGATGTCAAACACTTCGCTCTGGCGATCTCGATCCGAAAAATTTAGGATGAGGCGATTATATCTCCCTGGAAATATACTCGCTCGGCATTCCTTCTGCGCACATTCAAATCGTTCGAAACGGCGGAGCTCAGTCTCGTTTAGGCATTGCTCATCTTCATATTTGATCAGCCTGGAGTCGATGATCGTCACCGGCTCAGAGATCTCATAGATCAGGTTGAACTGCACAGTCCCCTTGGGACCCACATCCGCGGATGCGATAGGTAGCAACAGGGCGAGGAGCAAGATTGCCAGGACTATGTGACTTCTTTTCATGCTCATGCCCCCTCGGATAGTTCGCTGAAGAACCGATCAGGGTTTGTCAGAGCGTTTGATCGAACAAGGTTCATATCACCGAGTCCAATGAGCAAGGATTCATCACACAGCACCCCTGCCAGTCCCCCCTCCACAGGCATTATCAGCTTCTCCGGTACCGGATCAAACTCCTGGAGTGCCATTGTAATCTGTCCGGCGTACTCACTCTCATCGCTACTTCATTCACCCCCATCTGCACGAACATATTCTATATATGCGTAAGAGAACCAGAGGGGGATGATAAAAGCTATCATGGTACTGCCGATAAACGGGATTAAAGCGACAAGAATCGGTATTGTGAGCAAAGCAAACAGCCTCCAGAAGTTATGTCCCTGCCAGCAGAACTTCCAGCTCGCCTTCAAACCCTCGACTGCACCCACGTTATGCACAACTATTGCGGGGATGGTGCAACTTAGAGCCACTGCGAAGACGATTCCCGGTATCACAAGACAGATAAAACCAGCAAATACGATCACACACATAAGAATGCTGCCCACTATAATTGCTCCGACATTTGCCGATATGATTGAGAAACGCGCCCCCGAGCTTATTACTCCATCTGTCTTTATCTCCATCATCATCGCGGTGACCCATCCTTTCATCAATGCACCTACCAATAAGGATATAGTAAATACAATCAAAATAACAATCCCATACGTGACCCATGTGGATGAGCTTATCTCCGGAACGATACTGTCTAACCCGGATGCGGATATGATGTCTGTAAACATTCTCGGCATACTTGCATGCATACCAATCTCCATAACTATATTGAACACTAAGCCAATCACCAAAGGGACAAATAAGCGGTGGTGTTCGCTCAAGAGGTTAAAAGGGGACATTATTACAGCCCCCAGGTCAATTCTCGACGGCTTCATATCTTCAACTGCTCGGTTCATCCCTCACCATCTCCTCCAATTGTATTTGCGCCCCACGTCTTAACCACGCTTCCAGTCTCCATATCAACAAGCGCGGAGACCGATGCATCCGCCCATGTAACGCTCAGGCACGTCTTCTCTGCATAGAACTCTGCTGCGGTCTCAGGAAGGATTCTTCTTACAGTCGGAACGCCAGCGCCCGCATCAGCCGGTAGAACGCCCGCAATCCCAGGGTTCTGCATCGCAATTCCGATTGCATCCTGCCTTGTTGCATCAGGAATCGCCTCGAGAAGATAGCCGGTCCTGGTAAGCTTCTGATTCTGGTATGCGAAATCATAGAGATCGGGATACGAGCACTCAGGCAATGTTGCAGACACACGGAGATGTGTTACGCCACCCTTCTCCGATTTTGAGATTGTCACATTGTCATACACCACGCCCTGGTGCGGCGCAATCTGGCGCGAGATCTGCGTCTCGATCGTCTTGGAATCGTCTGGCTGCGTGCCAGTCCATGTGACGTTGTAGGACTGGCTGGTATCTCCGGTCTCCACGCAGCCCGCGCCGATCAGAAGCGCTGTTGAGACCGCGAGTATGAGTATGATTGATGTCACTGTTAGTGTTGGTGTCGCTGTTGCTGTTTGTGTCATTGTTTGTGTCGGTATTTTCTTCATGAAATGATGTGAAAAGGGCGGATAAGCGCGTGAGACCGCGCCTATCCGCCCTCCCACTCTCTACTCTCTATTCGGGCGCATCCCCGATTGCTATGGCGTACTCGAACTCCTCGACGTAGTGGGGAAGTATTCCGAGTTCCCAGTTTCCGATTGTGCCGTTCGCTAGGTATTCTTCGGTGTAACTGGTATAATCCTCATTATACACTTCGTCGAGCCCCATCTCACCTGGTGGGGCGTATCCGTACTTGCTTATGCCGCTGAGACTGACTGCGCCATGGTGTGTGACCATGGTTGGCGCAAGCGTCGCAGTCCCGTCTGGTCCCTCAAGGGTCAGGTTGAAATACGGCTGGCAATCACCTCTGTCCCCGCCATCGATTCTATACATGCCAGACCACTTGTGATTTCTCGACTCAACCAGGATTGTTATGGGCGCGTCAGTCTCTATCGCAAACGCTTTTAGAAACGGCTCTGTCGGCTGTTCCCATACCTCAAAGCGCAAGCGTACCGTTCCACCTTCCTCATCCCATCTGCCCATACTCGGGTCATCGATTCCCATGTTGATCTTGCCATTGTACCTGCCCTTCGCGCCGGCAGGCACCTCAAGATGCACGCTTACTGTGGCAGTCCCGTTCGCCGGCACAGATGATGGTGCGTCAATTGTGATCGCATCATCCTCGAATGCTGGCGGTGTGTCATGCCATCCGTACCGCCCCACGTCCACAATCTCCGGATCGATATCGATATCGTAATCACCCGTGTTCTTTAGAGTGATTGCGTAATCGTACCCCTTACCCGGTTCAACGCGGTCGCGGATGCGGGACGGTATAATCTGCACAACAGGCGGCTTCCAGACCTCAACATCGAGGTTCAGGGTGTTGATGTACGATGGATACGGTTCCGGTTCCGGAAACGGATTCGGCTTCGCATCATCCGTGAACGCGATCCTCACACCATAATGCCCGAGATCAGCGTCATCAGGAATCGCAATTGCGATTATGAACTCTTCCTCGCCGTCGTCGGGTTCGAGTTCTGCAGCCGACGGGGTTATCGTGATCCAGTCCTCATCGAAGATGTATTCGCTGTAAAGATCCTCGATTATCATTGGATCCACTGATACGGTCTCGTTGTTCGGGTTTGTCACCGTCACGGTGATTTCACAACTATCGCCGGGCATCAACTCCGTATGGTGCCAGTTCGGGTCGATCCGGAGTATCGTGAGGTTTAGATCCTGCACATCGGGCATCTCTGATGGATCACCTATCACCACCACCTCCCGCGATACAATGTGATGTACGCCATCAACTCCGATAAATACCTCTTCTGCCGACGCCGCTGTTGCAACTCCCGGAATTGCCGCTGCAGAGACCAGCGTGAGCAGAAGCGCGAGCAGAAGCCCGCGCCCCCTAACAGTGCTATTTTTTATGAATTGTCCGTTCATGATTATTCATCACCTCTGTCATTCGCGGCGTACTCACGTCTCCGAATCTCCGATCTCTATTGTGTACTCAAACCCTTCGACGTAGTGCGGAAGTATCCCGAGTTCCCAGTTCCCGATTTCTCCGTTCGCGGTGTAGCGCTCAATGTAACTGGTGCGACCTTCGTCATACATTCCGGTGCTTTCCAGCTCCCACGGCGGGGTGCAGTCGCTGCCACCGAGATGTACCGAGCCCTGATATTCAACCGCTGTTTTGGTCAGTGTGACCTCATCTCCGCCGGGTCCCCTGAGAACAACGTCAAATGACGGCTCTTCACTATCGCCGCTTCCGCTGCTTCCGCCCCCGCACATATCGTAGCGGTACTGATTCGACTCTATCTCAATTGTTATGGGCGCGTCAGTCTCTGTTGCAAACTCCTTCATATAATGCTCTGTCGGCTGTGTCCAGACCTCAAAATTCAGTTGCACCATTTCAGAGTCATCGTACCAGCCTCCACTCGACGAGTCATCGATTCCCAAATCCAGTCCGGAGTAGTACTCGCCCTTCGCGCCGAGGGGCACTTCAAGATGCACGTTCACCGTGGCAGTTCCGTTCGCGGGCACAACCGTTGGCGCAGTTATGGTGATTGCGTCATCCTCAAATGCTTGTCCTCCCATCTCGTGGTGGTACCATCGTTCAGTTTTGAGCTCGGGGTCAATCTCAATGCCGCAGTCGCCCGTGTTCTTCAGGTTGATCGTGTAATCGTACTCCTTACCCGATTCGACCCGATCATGGATGTATCTTGGCTGAATCTGCACAACAGGCGGCTTCCACACGCTGACGTAGAAGTCGAGTGAATTGATATACACCGGATACGGTGATGGGTATGGTGTCGGCATCACATCGTCCGTGAATGCGATCTGCGTGCCGTAGTGCCCGCGCTCGGCGTCATCAGGGATTGCAACCGAGATTGTAAACTCTACTTCAGCGTCCGCTTCGAGTTCTGCGGATTCCGGTGTTATGGTGATCCACTCATCTTCAAATACGTAATCGCTGTAAGGCTGATCCTTGACTACCGGATCCACGGATATAGTCTCGTTGTTCGGGTTTTTCACCGTTACGGTGATTTCGTCGCTCTCGCCTGGCATCAAATCCAGTCCAGTGTGTCGTGGGCTGATCTGAAGCTTTGTTATATTCATATCAGCTACGTCTGACACATCTACTGGTGGTGGCGGTGTCTCCATCGGTACTGCTATCGGTGCCGGAACCACTTCTATTGCGGGCGGAGCTGTTGCTGCAATGCATGACGCGCTGACAAG
>CBDUQO010000110.1:0-7344 GCA_965369365.1 uncultured Methanosarcinales archaeon | reverse complement strand
AGAGAGGAAGAGCAGCCGCCGCGACATCCGTGTCGTGAGGAAAGTCCCTCCACCTCCGGACACATGGACGCCGAAATGGCGTAGGGCGAGAGTTCTGGCTCTGACACAGAAACGATACCATGATATGGCAATGCTGTGATGCCGAAAGGCTGAGGTCACATATCGTGGATGAAACGGTGAAACCCCATGGGTGCAAGCCTGCATGGGAACAGCGAGAAATTGCTGGCAGCGTCCGGCTGTATTTCCCTGGTAATGGCGCTTTAGTCGAATGCTGCTAAGAACAGAAGGGGGCTTACTCTCCTCACTCAAATAATACTGATCGTAGCACCACACAAAATGGAAAGGTACTGTGAGCGGCTGATATGGAAGCTTGGGGTGGAGGTGTGTGATCCGGATCGATTCAATGGTGATATAATGGTCGAGAGCCAATACGGCACGGGTAGCACCTTTACCCTGGTTATTCCAGTTCCTCATGGCGCGGTGGCACAATGAAACGAGTACTGGTGGTTGAGGACAACACAAACAACATGAGGCTTCTATTAAAGTTGCTGGATGGAAATGGCTACGAGACCATCAAGGCAGAAACCGGAGAGGAAGGGGTGAGGCTTGCGATAGAAGAGATGCCGGACCTCATCCTGATGGACATAAAACTTCCCGGAATACATGGTGTTGAGGCAACAAAGAGGATAAGGGCATCTGTGGGTGGCAGCAAGGCAGTCATAATTGCAATCACCTCTTATGCGATGGCAGGAGATCAGGAGAGGTTTCTTTCACAGGGGTTTGATGGATACATAGAAAAGCCCATAGACCCATACGCGATAGTAGAAGAGATCGAGGAATATGCCAGAAAAACAGACCGTCCTCGTGGTGGATGACCGGGGAGTTGACAGACTTCTCTTAAGAAAGCTGCTTGAGGGACGCGGCTACACGGTGCTGGAAGCAGCCGACGGCGAGGAGGGGTTTGAGATGGCAAGGTTCTATGAGCCAGACCTGATCATCGCTGATACCCTGATGCCAAAGATGGATGGTTTTGGGCTCCTGAAAAACATTAAAACAGACGAAAAGACAAAAAAAATACCGTGTATCGTCTATTCTGCGGTTTACACCGGTTACGATGATGAGAAACTTGCCCGCTTGCTTGGAGCAATCGATTTCATCCCAAAACCCATCGATGTAGGGGGATTCCTGCGGAGAGTAGAGGTTGCAATTGCGGGGGCTAACGCTTGGGTGGGGACTGCGGTGGTGGGACTGGCTATAGGTGAGGAAGAGTATCTCAGGAGATACAGCCATGTTGTGGCAGCGAAGCTTGAAGATAAGGTATGCGAGCTTGAAGCGACGAATAAACGTCTCCAGCTCACGGTAGCAGATGGGTTGCGGGCAGAGGATGCCCTACAAAAGGAGAGTGATCGGGCGCAACACTATCTTGATGTCGCGGGGGTTGCACTTATGGTCATTGGTGCCAATCGGAAAGTCCTCCTTGTGAACAGGAAGGGCTGCGAGATTTTGGGATACGAGACGGAATATGGGATTATTGGCGAAGATTGGTTCGATAATTTCCTGCCTGGTAGATTGAGAGACCGGGTGGCAGAGGTTTTCGAATCGGTGATGGCAGGCGAGGTTGAGCTTACTGAAAATTATGAAAACTCGGTCTTGACCAGAGACGGCAGGGAGCGGATCGTTTTATGGCATAATACCATGCTAAGAGACGAAGATGGTACAATACATGCCATCTTATGTTCCGGGGAGGACATTACCAAGCGCAGGCGGGCTGAGGATGCGCTGCGCATCGAGCGTGACAATCTCACCAGCATTCTGGAGTCTATGGAAGATGGGGTTTACATCGTCAATCAACAATATGACATTCAGTATGTAAATTCCGTGCTTAAGAACGATTTTGGCTCGTTTGAGGGGCGTAAGTGTTATAAATACTTCCACGACCTGGATGATGTCTGTCCGTGGTGTAAGAATCCGGACGTTTTTGCAGGAGAAACCGTTCATTGGGAATGGCATTCCCCCAAAAATCAAAGGACGTATGATCTCGTTGATACGCCCCTGAAAAACCCGGATGGTAGCACATCAAAGCTGGAGATCTTCCACGACATCACCGAACGCAAAGCCGCGCAAGAGGCACTCGAGAGGAAAATCGGGGAACTGAGAAGATTTAACGAAATGGCGGTGGACCGGGAGCTGAAAATGGTGGAATTAAAAAAGAAAATAAACGACCTACTCCAGGAAATGGGGAAGGAACCTTGCTATGAGATACCCGAATAGTTAATAGAGAGATGAAAGATAAGAGAACGATTGGAATATGGGAGAAATGAACATCCGAACAAAGTTTCTTGTCGTTATGCTTTCGCTTGTGTTGATCACAGGCATGGCTGCAATCCTAATTGGCAGAACCGTTTCAACGAGTATCATTGAAGAACAGGTTAGCACTAACTTAGAGACCACCGCCCAATCAAGAGCGAACCACATCGGGACTGTTTTGGGTGCGTATAACCATGAGACCGGAACGCTGTCAGTAGGAACTTCTTTTAGAAATATAGTAGATAAACGCAGAAATCGCACTCATTGTATAGGGATTGCTAATCTCCGGATAAATAATACGATACAAGCACACGAAGATATTTCAGGGATTAGAATTCTGGATAAGAATGGCACCGTGGTTGCTTCCCGTCATACGGACACCGGGTCTGATGCTAATACGAGCGAAATTTTTAGGGTAGAGGACGGAGAGATCCGTGCGACAAACCTCCGTACCTCCGTATTCACCGGAGATGATGTTGTGAGTGTAGCAACGCCGATTCTGGTCGATGGCGAGTTTTCGGGGGTCGTTATTGTGGATTTCGATGCAAGAAAAATATTTGAGATAGCGACCGATCGGACAGGTCTTGGGGGGACTGGTGAGATCTACATCTTAAACGAATACGGCTACATAATAACCCCGCCAAGAGTTATCAATGATACGATCCCGCTACCGGACGTTGACCCCGGGCATTTTGCCGCCGCAGGGAATCACGAACCGGAAGCGGCTTTATACAAGAATTATCGGGGTGCGGACGTACTGGGCGCACACGCACACATACCTGCAATGAACTGGTGCCTTGTGGCAGAGATTGAGGAGGCGGAAGCGTTTGCGCCGGTCACCCGACTGACTACCACGGTGTTTTCGGTTCTTGCCGGTCTGTTATTCATTGGTGCGGTAATCTGTGTCATAGTATCGGGGACAATAGCAAAACCGATTGTAAAATTACAACACGGCACCGAAGAGATCATGAAAGGGAACCTGAGTTATAAAGTTGGTACCAGAACCGGTGATGAGGTTGGAGCACTCTCAAGGGCATTTGATACGATGACCGCCAACCTGAAAGAATCCGGAAGGGAACTGGAGGCGTATAGCAGAGGTCTTGAGAAGAAAGTGGAAGAGAGAACTGCGAGATTGGATGAGCTACTCGCGGAGAGTGAGCAGCAAAGGGTTGCGATATCTAACATGCTTGCTGACGTTACCGTGACTAAAGATGATCTTGCGCTTACAGGGGAGAAACTAAAGCAAAAATCAGAGGAACAAAAGGCTCTACTCTCGACCATTCCGGCATTTGTCTATTTTAAGGATAGGGGTGGCAATTATGTTGCAGCAAACGATGCGTTTGCCGATCTGGTTGGAATTCCAGTAGATGAAATAGCAGGTAAGACTGATTACGATTTCTTCCCGGAGGTGCGGGCAGCCGCCCTCATAGCCGATGATCAGGAAGTGATGGAATCCGGCGAACCGATATATGATATTGAGGAACTCATTACCAGGGCGGACGGCGAATCGATGTGGACTTCCACAAGCAAAACTCCTTTCTTTGATTCTGATGGTACGGTCATCGGCATGGTCGGGATGACGCTTGACATCACCGAGCACATGAAGGCGGAAGACCAGATAAAAGCAAGTTTGGCGGAAAAGGTAGTGCTTCTGCGGGAGATCCATCATCGGGTAAAGAACAATCTCCAGGTCGTGTCAAGCCTGCTCAATATGCAGGCAAGAGCTGCCAAAAACGAAGACTCAATCGATGTGCTCACCGAATCCAAGAACCGGATAAATGCTATGGCTCTCATCCACGCCCAATTATACGAAAGCAATGATTTATCAGAGATCAATATGAATGATTTTGTGAATAAGTTGCTTGTGCAGTTGCTCCAGAGTTATCCGGTTCAAGGTACACAGATCACAAAGAATATCTCCATAGCTGATTGCCCGGTCCCGATATCGCTGGCAGTGCCTGTTGGGTTAATCGTTAATGAACTGCTCTCAAACGCCCTGAAACACGCTTTTGTCGGTAGAAAGGAAGGAAAGATCGAGGTCAATCTCACTGCATCAGAAGAAGGCAGGATCAACATGACTGTGAGTGACGATGGTGTTGGACTTCCTGCCGGGTTTGATATCGATGCAACCGGAACGCTTGGCTTGCGCCTGATAAAGATTCTTACGGAAGATCAGTTGGACGGGACCATGGAGGTCATCAGCAAGGAAGGAACAACCTTTAACATAGAATTTGACATAGACAATAGCGGATCTGCCGTGGCTGCATGAAAAAGCAAGTTTATATTGTTAATATCGATGGGATGAATTTTTTGTAAGAACTAATCCGGCAACCGATCAGCTTACAGGACCAAAGTCAGTTAATTACATCAACAGACATTTTCCTGATGAGGCACAGGAGTGAATGTCAATCACAAGGTGATACAATGTCGAGTGTACTGATAAACGCCAGGATCTCTCCGATAATAGTAGATGAACTTGATCGGATAGTGGGTAGGATGCTTTTCAGAGATCAAATAGAAGCAGTTAACGAAGCGTTAATATCTTTAATCCGCAATTATAAGGCAATGAAAAATGTGTTGATGAGTTCACGGGATGGGGATGCCCTATGAGGCGGGATGCAGCACTAAAAGTTTTGCGGGAGCATAAGCAGGAATTGGGAGAACGGTACGGCGTCACCCGGCTTGGGATTTTTGGATCGGTAGCAAGAGACGAGGCTACCGGCGAGAGCGATGTGGATGTGGTCGTTGAGATGGCACCAGATCTCTTTGGAAGGGTAAGCCTCAAAGAGGAACTGGCGGCAATTCTTGGGGCAAAGGTCGATCTGGTGCGTTACTGGCGGCGTATGAATCACTACCTGAAAAGACGCATCGACACGGAGGTGCACTATGTATGATGTGGCGTTGCTTCTGGAAAAGCTGGAACAGATCGATGAGGCGTTAGCGAAAATAAAGCGGCGGTTTGTCAGCATCGATTCGTCTGACGATTTTTTGGATAGTGACCGAGGGCAGGACATGCTGGATGGAATCGCGATGATGCTCATCGCCGTCGGAGAGAACTTCAAAACGATCGACAAAGAGACTGAAGGGAAGTTGCTTGCACACTATCCTAACATTCACTGGCATGGTGTCAAGGGTGTGCGTGACGTCCTTGCACACCAGTAATTCATTATTGATGCCAAGAGGTTTTCTATATCTGCATGGACGACCTGCAGCCTTTGCGTGATGCAGTACGGGGAATGATATGGGAGTTGAAAAATAGCAATACATCCTGACTTTTTGAAATCCCAGCCCGGTGGCGAGATCATCCGATACCGGGCAGAGGGCGGCAGGACGCGGATTCAGGTGCGGATGATGGTGGATGGAACGGTCTGGTTGACCAATCATGTGGATGGCAGAACGGTTTCGGGTTGCTAAGTCATGCATATCCCGCCACCCGAAGAACGTGTACGACACAGAGGAACTGCTACATGAGGTAACTGTTGCAAAATTTGCAATAGTTCGAATGGAATGCGGAACCTCAGTATCGCGTCCAGTCCACCATCACGTACGTTGACCGCCCCAGTTGTACGAAAAAGTATTATACTAAAAAGTACGATTACTTATCATGAGATTTTATAACCGGCAAGAAGAAGTCGCCGTGATCAAAAATCTATCTGCCCTCAGCGAAAAACATGCACATATGCTTGTCGTTTATGGCAGGCGGCGGGTTGGGAAGACGCGGCTTGTTCTGGAATCTCTTGAACCGATGTACTTCTTTGTGGATAAGAAGACCAGCGCTCTACTGCTGAAAGAATTCTCCGAGATCGTAAGGGTGAACTCCGGCAGTTTCGTGCCCGATTTTTCCAACTGGGACGATTTCATAAGG
The DNA here is from genome assembly GCA_965369365.1 of uncultured Methanosarcinales archaeon. Taxonomy (GTDB): domain Archaea; phylum Halobacteriota; class Methanosarcinia; order Methanosarcinales; family Methanogasteraceae; genus Methanogaster_D. The sequence goes on along the minus strand of CBDUQO010000110.1, from coordinate 1,172 downwards.
TTTTTATTCGAGTATTCGAAAGATAGACACCTTATCGTGGTCTTCGACGAATTCCAGAACTTCCGAGCGGTCGATCCTGCCATATTCTCTATATTCCAGAAGTACTGGGATAGTTATTCGGATACCTCACGTATATTCCTGATTTTTGTGGGCTCATACATCGGACTGATGAAAAAAATCTTTATAGACGAAAAAGAGCCGCTATACGGAAGGTCCACTGCTAAAATCGATCTTAAACCTCTAAACTACAGGTGGGTTAGGAAGATATGCATAGACATGGGATTTAAAAGCGAAGAAGATATTGTAAAGATATATTCCACACTGGGTGGCACTCCAAGGTACTATCAACTGGTGGAAAGTTACGGGCTTGACAGTTACGAAAGTGTTCTGAAATCCCTGATCTTCGGCAAGAACGCACTCTTGCAGGACGAGGTCAGACAGATCCTGATAAACGAGTTCGGAAGAAATTATACCACCTATTTCTCGATACTTGAGGCAGTATCACTCGGAAAGAACACCTTAAAAGAGATTTCAGATACTACTGGCATTCCAATGAACAGTCTTGGCAAATACTTAAATGAACTTGCCAGCACATTCGCAATCATTGAACGGAGAGAGCCACTCCTGGGCGGAAAAAAGATGGGGCGGTACTTCATAAAGGACAATATAGTGCGTTTCTGGTTCAGATTTGTGAACCCGAACATCTCCTTTTTAGAATCGGGTAGATATGAGATCGCACTGGAAAAAATGATGGCGGAGCTACCGTCCTTTGTTGGCGGGGTCTTTGAAGATATCGTAACAGAGATCGCTCTTGATAACCTGCCTTTCAGGGTGTCCGGGATCGGTAGGTGGTGGAACCGGCGAGGGGGCGAAATAGACCTGGTGGCGGTCAATGGAGATGCCCGCGAGATACTATTCGGAGAGGTGAAATGGACGAATAAAACGGCTGGATGCGGCATCCTTGCGAGTCTGAAGAAGAAAAAAGATCTGGTGAAGTGGCATAATGAGGGGCGGAAGGAATATTATCTTGTGGTCTCTAAAAGTGGGTTCACTCCAGAATTAAGGGAAATTATGGAGTCTGAGGGGGTGATCGGGTGGGATATGCAGGATATCGCACTGATGGCGAATCTGTAGGGTGTGTGTGTGTGAGAGTGTGTGTGTTTGTGTTTATC
>CBDUQO010000109.1:0-7483 GCA_965369365.1 uncultured Methanosarcinales archaeon | reverse complement strand
ACGATCTTCCGCTGAACGACATGCCCAGCGATTTGTGCCCTTTCCGCTCTGTTATTGGTTGGCTCAACACGGGGGTATGTGACAAATGTGAACCAGTACCAGAAAGCCATTCTCTACATTACCGATGAGCTTTTCCAGCTAAACACATACACCAGAGTTAGTAAACACTTGCGGCACCCTCAATCAATCCCAAGTTTCTGCAGCACCTTCTCAGGAGTGGACTGATACGCGTGGATAATCGTTGCTATGACATCAAAATCAGTGATCTCATTGTGCAGGAGGTATTCAAAAATCTTCTGACGATATACAAGCTCTTTCTTCAATTCCTGGACTGTCCAACCCCGTCTTATCATTATATCCTTGAGCGCCTTTGATTCTCCGACGCGCTCAATCACATCTTTTGCAGGATTCCACGCGAAGATGTCGTTTGTCCTGAGGTTTCTCGTGGTCGGATCGATATCCGTGATCTCCACGATCTTAATAGACCTGCGTGCACGCTGCCCTTTGACATATATCTGGGACTGTATGCTCATAATGTCAAGAGCCTCGATCATCGACCTTGGAACACTGATTGGGGGGTTCTCAAGACGGTGTATTGCAGATGCAACTGAATCGGCATGCATCGTTGAGAATGTCGTGTGTCCGGTGCTCATCGCCTGAAATAGCGTGAGAGCTTCCTTGCCCCGGACCTCACCTACCAGCAGAAACTCGGGACGCTGCCTGAGCGCACCGCGGAGTAGTTCGTACATATCGATTGCGCCGCGGTTGTCGGCGGTGAATGCATCCCTTGTCACACCCGGAATCCAGTTCGGGTGTGGGAGCTGCAGTTCCCGCGTGTCCTCCAGTGTGATGATCTTTGCCTTCTCTGGCATGAAGAGCGCAACGGCGTTGAGTGAGGAGGTCTTTCCTGATGCGGTGCCGCCTGCAAAGATCAGGCTCTTGTTGTTCTCGATGCAGAGCCACAGATAAGCCATTGATTCGGACGAGAATGTATTCCAGCTGACCAGATCGACCGGCGTGATCGGAACGTCCTTAAACTTGCGTATCGTAAACGTGCTGCCGTGGGCGGTTACCGCTTCCCCCAGCGTCATCTGGATTCTGGAGCCATCAGGCATTGCAGCATCGACCATTGGCTCTGCTATGGATATGTGCTTGCCGCTTCGCTGTGCAAGCCTGATTATGAATGAATCCAGTTCTTCTTCTCCGTAAATGACCGATGTCGGAATATTTAAATATTGCTTATGGTATAAATAAATTGGAATGTTATAACCGTTGGCAGACACATCTTCGATGTTGCTGTCATGCATCAGCGGATCGAGTTTTCCGAACCCGATAAAATCCCTGACGATGTAATAAAGTATCTTTTCGAGTGTTGCAATGTCTATGTCAATCGCATAATCCTGCACAAGCGATTTGACTTTTTTTACAAGAATTTCTTCCTTATCTTCATCTTCTTCGACCTCTTCCACCAGAAGCACATCCCTGAGCCTGGACCGGATCTCTTCAAGGAACTCGTCCTCAAGCCCGCCCAGACGCGGCTCAATCACCTGATACAGCAGGTCATCACGCGCGGTGTCGCGCAGAATCACAACGAACGCATAAGGCTCATTCACCCAGTATCTGTCGGTCTCTTCATAACCATCCATTCCATCGAAAGAGACGATGGGACCATGTTTGTCCGGATCGTATGGTTCAAATTCCAATTCTTTCTTCTTGAAAAGAGTTTCAAGCTTCTTCTTAAGTGGCAGTTTCTCTTTTTCAGGCGTCTTATCCAGTGTTCTCTTATGTTTCTCGGTTTCGCTTTTAAAATCGTTTAACAGGTCTTCTTTTGTGATTTTTACTATGTTGCCCCCATTACCGGACTTCTCATTGCCATTTTCTGTGTCAACCCCTGATGGAATCACGGATTCCTTGAATGCACCTCCGATAGAATCCTCACCCACCATATTCCGGATGGTTGCTCCGTCATTTTCCATAACTGACTAACCTCAATTACCTGACACTCCGTTATATATATTTGTGCCACACCCCTAATAAATCATTGGTTTATACTGGTTGCGTCGTTCCGAATGTAAGAGACGAATATTCGTAATAAAGATACACCAAAGTGAGTGGATCCGGAAGTGCATGATCGAATGACGTGGGATATGAACCACAAGATTTCTATATTGATCTTGTGCAATCTTGTACGATCTTGTGGTTTTATATATGGATATCCACACAATACTCGAGTAGGTACAGCCGGAAAACACCAAAGTTAACAATTTCATAATTTCACAACATCGATAAATCAGGTGGCTACGATGCAGGAATACATACAGACCATAAGCGAAGGGAAGAACCTCTCTATGGAACAGGCGACCGAGGCAATCGGCTGCATATTCACGGATGCGACCGATGCCCAGATCGGGGCGTTTCTGGTAGGAATTAAGATGAAAGGCGAGACGATCGACGAGATTGCGGGGTTTGCGCGTGGCATGCGTGCTGCTGCGAGAACCATCACACCCAACGTCGCCGGCACGCTTGTTGACACATGTGGCACAGGCGGCGACGTCCACAACACCATAAATGTCAGCACAGCCGCCGCAATCGTCACAGCCGCCGCAGGAATTCCGGTCGCAAAGCACGGAAACTATGCGATCACATCAAAGTCGGGAAGCGCTGATGTGCTGAAGGCTCTTGGCATAACAATCGATCTTCCGCCGGAGACGGTCACCAGATGCATCGAGAATGTTGGCATCGGTTTTCTTCTGGCGCCGGTCTTCCATCCGGCGATGAAACGCGTTGCGATGCCGCGAAAGGAACTTGGTGTGCGAACCGTTTTCAACATCTTAGGTCCACTCACCAATCCGGCAGGTGCGTCAGCGCAGGTGATCGGCGTCTTTGATCCCGCGCTCTGCGAAACGATTGCGCGGGTGCTTGCACTTCTTGGAAGCAAGCGGGCTATGGTCGTGCATGGGGACGGCATGGACGAAATCTCAAATATCAGCGAGACGATGATTGCATCGCTTGAGAACGGAGAGATCTCGACTTATACGGTCGAACCGGAGGATTTCGGGTTTGAGAGGGCGGCAATTGCTGATATTGCCGGTGGAACGCCTGAAGAGAACGCCCGGGACATTGTTTCGATATTTGAAGGCGAGGAAGGACCAAAGCGGGATATCGTGGTACTCAATTCCGGTGCTGCGATCTATGTTTCCGGAGAGACGGCTGACCTAAAATCAGGGGTCAGAAAGGCAGAGAAAGTCATCGACAGCGGCGAAGCGCTCGGTAAGCTGCGTGCGTTTGTGGAGTTTGCAGTGTGAAGTTTGCAGCTCTTAAACTGCTGACACGATACGCTTGCGGAATCAAGCTGTGCGATGTGGTGGTGTACCCCACAGTTCTGCCATCACACATTTCGCTTGCGTGCGGCAAGCTCGATTGCCCGGATGATGCTACTCGTCGGGTTGATCGTTGCAACCGGAATGCTCAGTATCTTCTCGATCGTCGGGCTGACAATGGGTGCGCAGACGAGTGCTGATGCACCATCACGCTCGGCGCGGACTGCTGCAATGATCGCATCCTCCATCGTGTAGGCAGCATACTCCCGGACGACCACGGACTCGCCATCGATCAGCAACTGCTTCTCGTTGATGCGGTCAAGCGTCGGGCGCGCTGCGATCACCGCAATGAAATCCCGATCCGTGCCCTCGAGTCTCCGTATAGTTGCTATGATCTGCCGCAGCGTCTTCACGTTTGGGTCGTGTTTTCCTGACAGGATCTTATACATCGTGCTGTTCGGAATCGACGCGCATTCGCTGAATTTAAGCGTGGTCATGCCGAGGTTCTCTTTTATCGCCCTGGAAAGCACCTTTATGAACTGCTCGTCCGATTCGAATACCGCAGAGATCACCTCATCTACTACCATGTGGTTTCATAATGCATCCGGCGTTCATATATGTTGACATGGCGAATGTTAGTACGATGGCTGAATACAAACAATGCATCATCATCCGGCAGGACTTGAAACTATCCCGTGGAAAACTCGCAGTACAGGTCGCACACGCGGCAGTATCGGCATCAGAACACGCAGATGCCAGCGCTCGCAGAGCATGGAAGGACGGCGGGCAGAAGAAGATCGTGCTGCAGGTAAAGACGCTCCCCGAGATGTATGAACTGAAGATGGATGCGGAAGCAGCCGGTCTGCCGGCATCACTGATCACGGACGCGGGTCTGACCGAGGTGCCGCCTGGCACGGTCACCGCGCTTGGCATCGGACCTGCCCTGTCAGAGCGGCTGGACGGGGTCACAGGCGAGCTGCAATTAGTATGATGTGATATTTATTATAATACGTGGGTGGGGAGTCACACTGACATCAATGAGATGTCCTCGTATTTCATGTAATGATCAGACGGGTGTGCAACAGACTCCATCATTCACATGAATCCTGGAATTACCCCATTTTTAGAAACCACGCGATAATATTCGTTCCCTGCCCCATTAGTGTATTTTATTCGCTATATTCCTCACCTTTGGGTACTCCCATATAAGTCCTTCGCCACAAAACTTGTATGAATGTAACTTTAATATATAATTGTTTTATCAGCATGGTTGTCCATCACATTATTTGTTGGGCAAGGCGACGATGTTCGATAGAATATGATGTATTTGGAAGTGTGGGCATTCAGAAATATCAATATATTAGGAAATCTGCCAAATTACGGTTACATTAATATGGGGGAGATGAACAAGCCATGGATACAACATGATGGACAGATTAATGACGTCTGGAATTCTGGCGCTGTTCATCATGATACCAGCAGCGTCAGCAGACAATGAAGTATATCTTGACCCACCGACGGTGTACATACCTGAGTGTGGCAATACAACCGTTCAGCTTCTGCTGAATGCGACGAATACCACAGGTACGTGGTCGACGATGATCGGATTTGATGACGAATCCATGAACATAACCATGTAAGTTTTGACGGTGGCATAAATAGCTTTAATAGGTGTTAATCTGTGTCTAATAAGACTTTTAGGCGCTGATTTACACAGATTATACTGATTCGGTCTTTTCATCGTACTATTATTCAGTCTCTGATCTGCAACAATTTACATCTCAAGCGTACACTTTTTTTCAACTGACCGGAAGGAAATAAAAAGCCTCAAAATATCCTGCCCGCGGACGCCCCCGAATATATCATTGATAACCCCACATCCCCCATGTTATTTCATATCACGTCACAATCTCAGCAACCCTATCCGCAGCAACAGCCCTTCTTACCTCCATCGCAAGCCTTCTTCCCGTGCTCATATTCTTCCGCCAGAGCGTATTTCCATACGGATGCCCGACCGACATGTGCACGTTCGGTCCGCCGCCGATCCTGGGTGCAACGTCATAAATATAAAAATTCAGATCCTTATCCACACAGGTCTGCAAGCAGAACGGACCGATGACCCCTGGTGAATAATGCTTTTGCGTAGCTTTCACATACTTCTCTGCCAGCTCAAACGCCCCCTCGAGAAGCGACTCCCTGAGCGTCGCCGAATTGTGCCCGCAGACTGTGTACTCTGGAATCTGCTGCCCCTCGACAAGCGTCATCTGTTGCGGTGCTGGCAGGCGCACATGCCCATCAAGGCTTGTCTCAAACCGCCAGTCGATTCCAAGCAGTTCGATTGGACTCATTGTGTCCTCGATCGGCGAATAAAAGAAATCGAGATTGAAGACCGGACCGATCACATATCGCTCGATACGTGCCGCAGAGAGCGCATCTTCGGTGATTACGCCCTGCCGGATCAGCGACTTAGACCTCTCCTGGTACTCTGTGTAGTCAGATGCCGTGAAAAAGCCGCGTTCGAGTTTCTTTACAGCATGCGGAAGTTTCACCATGACCAGTTCATCAATGTCTTCCGGATCATCAATTCTCTCAGGATATGGCAGTCCAGCCTTCTCTAAAATCCAGTAATAATCTTCTTCGCCGCCCCGCTCCTCACTCCTGAGCAGATTGCGGCTGCCAAGCATCGGAACCGCAAAATCATCCTCAATTGCGTCGATCGCACAGTAGGATGTGAATGATCGGTTCGGAACGAAGAGGATGTTATCATCGCGCAGACGCTGTTGATTATCCGGCTTCAGGAGCTCATCAAACCGCGGATAAACCACGTTGTCATCCACGATACCCCGGAGCAGATTTCCGCTTGAATCTCGCTCTGCCCTGAAATACTCGGTATACGTCTTCTCGCGTCCAGTCTGACAGACCAGAAATGTCCTGAAACCCTCATCGACCGCGCCATCACACGTATCGAGTGCGGAATGCGAGGCAACAAGCCCGATCTTCATGTTGTCTGCGTCGTAGTTGCTTAGTATATCTGCGATCTCGTTTCTGTCGATCATGTTGACAACTGCGACACGAGACCATATTTAGATTGTGCCCATCAGCACGGGGCTGCCACACCATTCGGTGTTGGCGTGGTTTCGAAGGTGTTGTCGATTTGAATCTGGTACTGACTGCTCCCCCGGGTTCCGGATATCCGGAAAACCGGAGTTTCGAGCTGATCCCATACAATGTGACCGCCCCGTTCTGCGTGATTACCGGAGAACACGTGACCGGAGATACAACCGTGCATCCCGAAGAGGGAGTTGGGCGGGTTGTCGTTGAAACATATTCCTTGCCAATATCACATCATACACCTTTACTGTCAGGTATGTGCTGCCTGGTTCCTGATCAACACCACCATACGACTTCGTTATATCGGCAATGCTTGACCCGGAGCACAACCTGAGTCGTATATCTCTACTATCCTACCCCCATAAAACTCCCCGACCACGCGGGACCCGCCCCGACATCGGCGCACACATCACGCCAGCCTCCCGAAGCCCCAGCCACCCCACTCCTGACTAAATGTCGGAAGCATCCGGGCTGGAGGTCGGGAGACGGGATGAGCGCAGATCGATGAGGGTGGGTGGCGTAACAGTCCATTAAGTGCATAACATTTGAGTATAGTAGTAATGTATAAAATAAATGGGTTTTATGAAGATTACCCCTCTTTGGTAGCTAAACACTTATTGAACTCTAAAAGATCGAGGAAACTTGATTGTATGGATGGTTGTCATAATGGGACCGTGACAAACCATCACGATTTCGAGGAAATGGGTGTCGATAACTGCTTCGTATGCCATGAAAAAGGAGTGCCAAGAGGAAGATAAAGTCATATCCTGCGATATGGAACGTGGACAGTCGATAGAGGCAGATCATGTCCACGTCTTATTTTTTTTGGCATTAAGTCTGTGCTCACCGAGTTTCTGTTATAACCCTCCAAACCACATTGGCGTTACAACTTCACCCCGCAAACCCTTGCACCCATGCGTCCTACCACATACCAACCCGCGTACAGCTGACATTCCGCAGGTCGCCATCCATTTTCCACAATTTCTACTGATAGCGTTTTTGAATATTTAAACAATATTATTCTTATATTGTGGTGGCACAACCTATCCAAT
>CBDUQO010000108.1:0-7523 GCA_965369365.1 uncultured Methanosarcinales archaeon | reverse complement strand
GCACCTACACCATGAATAATCGACAGATCTCCGTGCAACTGATCTTCCGCAAGAATCCGTACCAGACGCAGCCCAAACGATTTAGTTGCATCGATATCAAACCCATCCGGCAATCCAACGCCGTCATCGCTTACTGTCAGACAGATCTTGCCATTCTCCGGCACAACAATGCTGATCTCAACGATCCCCTTGGCTCTGCCAACAAAAGCATGTTCCAGAACGTTTGCCAACATTTCGTTGATGATCAACCCGACAGGCACTGCAATGGATATCGGGAACGGGTAATCAGCTACATTGACGATTGGAGTGATATTAGTGTCCCTAACCGTGTAACATTGGAGTAGTTGCTTCAGCAGCGTGTTTACAAACGCCTGCATATTTATTTCTGATAAATCACTGTTTCCATACAGTTGAGTATGGATAAGAGCCATAGTATTTACTCGGTTCATGGATTCGGTGAGCACATCCTTCGCGCTTTGGTCGCTGGTGGCACGCGCCTGCATGCTGAGTAGACTCGCCACAACCTGGAGGTTATTCTTTACGCGGTGATGGATCTCCTGCAACATAACCTCTTTTTCCATGAGAGACTTTCTTATTTGATCTTCCGCATGTTTTCGCTCGGTGATGTCACGGACAATCGCCAGAGAGAGTCTTCTTCCACCAATTTCAAAGAAATTCCCGGTAACCTCTACAGGCAGAAGTGTTCCATCTTTTTTCCGATGGTTCACCTCAAACGTCGATTCTTTTGCCAGCCCGTTACGAACTTTCTGAAATTCCACCTGTCCATTGGGATCAGCATCAATTTCGCTGATACTCAGTTCTAATAGCTCTTCTCTGCCATATCCAAGCGAATTGCAAGCCGCTTTGTTGACATTCACAAACCGTCCCGCCTCGTCAGTCAGGAATATGGCATCTTTAGCAGTCTCAAAGAGCGCCCGGTACCGCTCCTCGCTCTCTTTGAGTGCGTCCACAACGCTGCTGTGTTTCTCTGCCAGTTCGATACCATGGAGTGCAAATGATATGTCCGAAGCAACTTCCTCGATGAGCCCTCTCGCCTCATCGTCGGCAGCGAAATCCGGTGCGAGCGATACGGCGATCAGCCCGAAGAAATTTCCTGCATGTTCGAGACGGACGATCGCTGCGTCGTTACTGGTATATGCACCCGCGAGAGGGCAACCCTTGCATCCAGGGGACCGATCTATGACTGTGAATCGATCATCCCGCAGGAGTACGTTTTTGATGCATGATGGGGGATTGCCGCTTACCGCACGGTCGCAGAAATGAGAGAAATCTTCCTCAAACCCGGATCCTGTGACCGCGGTGAAAGTTTCACGATCCTGTGAAAGTGCGAGCCATGCAGCATCATACCCCTGGGCTTCTATCAAAGCATCACATGCGCTCTTGATAAGCGTGTTTCGATCCTTCTCGACCACGATCAACTGGTTGACGTTTCTGATAGCTTTAAGCATGCTGTTCAGGTGCTTGATGCGCTCTTCAGCAGCTCTACGCTCGGTTATATCCTCCGCTGCGCAGATCACATACTCAACATCTCCGCCGCTATTCAGTTTTGGCGTATTTGTGATAGATAGCAGACGTGCATCCCCTCTGCTATTCTTAGCCCACACCTCCGTATGAACCCGTTTCTTCTTCTCAAAGACCTTTCGGTTACTTGCACTGCAAATATCGTATTCTTCTCTGCCAACCAGATCGTATATACTCTTATCTTCAAGATCTTCCTTTTCTCTCCCCAAAAATTCCGCACGTGCTCGGTTTACTGCCCCGTATGTGTTCACATCTATCAGGTACCATATCTGGGTCTCGATGTTGTCGAGCAGTAGCATCTGCTCTTCAGACTTCCTGCGCTCCATCTGGACCCGGAACGTCTGTGCAACTATCCTGACCAGACCGCCTTCCTTCTCCAGTTCGCCGCATATCCGGGTTATCGCCTCTCCAGTGTAGCTCTCCTTATCTTCAAGTGCTGCGGCATTTATTTTTTTGTTTATAAGCTCTTTGGCTGCCCCTATCCCAATACTCTGTGCATAAGTGTCTATCAGTTCACTTTTCCTCATTTTCATCGCATATCTCTTTCTCTGCACTTTCCCTACACTATTCTCTGCACTACGCAGTCACGCTGCCATCTGGCAGGAGCAGGACAACGGACGTGGTGTTGTGAAAGCCGCTGAACTGACCAGGCTCCAGGCGAAGCTCGCCATACGTCTCCCAGCCTAAAAGAGGAACTCCTGGCAGAACTTTCTTGAAACGATCCACAGCTTCAGAGAATCTGCTTCCGAGCATCAACTGCCTGACTGCGCAGTCAAAAACAAGCATCCCTGCAAATTCAAAGTAACCTGCGTTCTCAGCAGACTCTTTTGCTAATATGGCAGCACCTTCCGCGGCGTTGATATGGTTTTCCTGATCGCTGCCATCCATAATTCGAAAAACAGATCCTTCGGCAATCCCGCATGTAAAATTGAGAGAGCCGTCATCGTTTATGCTCACGGGCCATCGTATCTTGTACTGACCTTCCTTTTCAGTAGCAAGACCAAGTGAGTAATTTGTGAAAAACTGCGCAATCTCCGCCGGATCAACAAGTTTCTCTACGTTCACACCCCTGTTCCGGGCGATTTCGGCGGTTTCTTCCTTCCATACGTCCCAGGCAGGCACATCATTGATTTCATGGAGTACGTTTGCCTGTGCCCTCGTCACCTTGAGTGCCTGGCTCAGGGGCGTGTGCCCGTGCTTAACACCGGTGAAAAAGGGCATCTTCGATGCAAACATGCAGACACTGAGCGCATCGGTGGCAACGCGATCGTCACAGAAGACAAAAGTCTCTTTCATCTTGAAATCGTCGCCAGCCATACCACCAACGATACTTATCTTCCGGTCAAGAATATATGAGGCAAGCAGCGCAACCTCCTCACCCACGCCGGATAAGCCATCAATCAGGACGATTGCAGTCATATATGGATAGCCTGCCACCTCATGGGGTAGTTTTGCTGCAATTTCCTTCACTGCTGCTTCCGGATCCCCGGTTACACCTTCTGCCATGGCAGTGAAGACTTTAACCTCGTCTGATGAGAGTAAACCCACAGCCACGCTTCCGCTTTCAACTTTCCTTTCAGTAAACTCTCCTGCTGAAGAAGCGCCGATCAAAAGCGCATCACCGGTAACTTTCCTCACCGCATCCACAACTTCCCCTGGATCATACTCGCTTGAGGAATACACAATGGATAAATCTATCCTGCTACCTTCTAATTCCTCTTTTGCTTGCATTGCGGCTTCTCTGGCTACCACCGCAGCACCATTATCTCCAATACATAGCCCGGTTGCTAATTTTGTTGGCATGATATTCCAGCCCCGCTTCTGGAGTTCTGTTTTCAGTTTGGGGTGCGGTTACTTAATGGTTGCGATTTTTCGAAAAGCTTCCAAAACCCAAAATGCGCTTGGAAAAGAGATTGTTTTGGGCGTGACGTCCCATCTCATACGCCACGGGACGTACCGGAGCCCGGTAGAGAGTACATTCTTATCCGCGCAGTCGAAATATGATATCCGGATGCCGGTACACCCGCGGGTCACGCAGACCGTTAAGGATTCACACATCATCTATACGCAGCATACTGATAAGACCACAAGAACGATCGATTACGATTATAAGCGGTGCTGTGGCTGTGGCGTCTGCGTCGATCTCTGCCCGACAGACGCACTCGAACTCGGCGACATGCAGGCTATCGGGACCGGGCTGGATGCACCACCCGTGCTCCTCGATCCTGATAAATGCTCATTCTGCGGGATGTGCGCAGCATTCTGCCCGACAAAGGCGGTCAGGATGGACATCGATGGGGCGGATTCCATAAAACGGGAATGCTATCCACATATCGAGCCAAAAGCGCAGGCAAATGAAAATTGCCGTCCGTGCAGCCTTTGTGAACCTGTATGCAGCTCGGGTGCGATCAAGGTCGAATACACGTTTCCGAAGAAAGAGGAGATCCTACCATTCAGAGAGGGAATGACCGGCGAGATCGAGATCGATCCTGAAAAATGCAACTTCTGCGGAATATGCGCATATTTCTGTGATGCATTCATACTGATTCCAAAGGAAAAGGGTGAAATAACCCCGATCGATCCGGTACCATTCGAAAACATCCTTGTCGACGAAGACAATTGTGATTACTGCGTGTTCTGCGAGGACATCTGCCCTGAAGACGCAATAAAGGTCAAAGGCACAAGAGATGCGAATGTATCCACGCCCCGCGTATCGGGTACGCTTTCTGTCAGCGACGACTGCGTGGCATGTGGCTGGTGCAAAAGTGTCTGCCCTTATGATGGTATCGACGTTTTCAAGCCGTTTGAAGGGGAGATCCGGCTGATCGAGAACCATCTTGAGAAATGCGACCCACTTGGCTGCCATGCATGCTTCAATGTCTGCCCTGCGAATGCATGGTATGTTCCTCCTGATAAAAAAATTGAGATTGTGCCGGACCTATGCACATTCTGCGGTGCATGTGTGAACGCATGTTGGCTCGATGCGATCACGGTTGGCAGGACAGCGGTTGCGCATACACCGCTATGTGACACCGCGTGGAGCACGGAATGGGAGCGAAGCATCGATTGCATCGTTTCAGGAGAACGGATGCACCCCGACCACTCACATGTGGTTGCTGCGGACGTTCCGGAGCAGGAGGTGGCTCCAGTGCCCGCAATGCCGGTCATCGACCCCGTCCTTCTTGAAAAGGCGCAGGAGCGGATCGATCAGATCCTACCGGTGCTTGCCAACGCAAAAACCCGGAGAGCGTGGGAAACTGCCTGAAGTGGCAGGATTCTAACATATATCTCAGGTTGTCGCCATATACATAACCATACGTGCGTCAAGCGCGTTTACATAGCCATTTTCATCCATATCCGCTCTTGCCACATATTCCCCGCGAACCGCGATCCCGAGTACGATCACGACATCCGCAGTGGTGATGTCGCCGTCGTGATTCAGGTCGCCACGGGCTGCGGCGGTTACGGTCAATGTGTGGTTCGATGAGTGTTCGTTACTGTCATCGTCTGTCACTGTCAGATTTACGTTGTAATCGCCTTTTGAAGTGTATGAATGCATGGCGATCTTCTCTGATGTGGTTGTCATGTTCCCATCACCAAAGTCCCATCCATAGCAGGTTATGTTTCCATCGGAGTCTGTCGAGCCAGATGCGTCAAATGTTACCAGTTCATCTGCAGTAGGACGTTTTGGTGAATACGTGAAGTTTGCGACCGGAGGCTGGTTTTCTGCCGCTGGCACGTGTATTATGTGCACTGTAAAATCCGAGATCGGCTGCGGACCGATGCAAGGTCGATCCGTACACTCGGGATGGGCGTGGGCTTCTCCCGAATGAAACGTGATACTGATGCGATGTTCCGCGCCACTATATATATAGTTCTGCCCCGGATACAATTGATGACTATCCACCTCAGTGTGACCGGTTCTGTTGACGATGGTTACGCTGGTATAATCTGCCACGCAGTTACACTCACTACAATCAGAACAATTGGGTTCACTATCATATTCCAGCGTATAGCCACCTGATAATGGTGGATCAGGGGGGTTTTGGAAATAAGGTTCCAGAAAATCAGGATCGCCGTATATATCGGTTATTATCTTTTCTTCACTCGATTTCATCTTCCCGAGACCAATAACCCAACCAGAGATCTCCGGAAAGCCGAGTATCTCCACATAATCCCCTACGTAAACCTCATCAGCCATGTCGTTATTTGGGAATATCCATTTCGTATTGGCGCTGCTTGACTGCCATTCATTGGATACCCATTTGTGCGTCGTTTCGACTTCAAACGTATTATTTCCAATATCTTTTTCGATCACGGTCCCCATATATCCTTCCGGATAAAATATTGCAGATGCGCATCCTATAAAAATACCGGAGAGCGCGAATGCCACACAGAACCAGACCATATAGTGTTGTACATTTCTATTCATTGTAGTTTTATCCATATCGATCACCATCAAGCCGTCACAAGCACTGCTTTCCTGACGGGAAAAGTCCCCAAGCAGTGCTCCCGGTATGCACATCAAGATAGAACTCCTCGTATAATAAATCTTTTTGCACCCCATCACTAACGATTGGTCTGTGGGCAGAGTTTACGTATGACTTGCGCGCATGGGTTGCATTAATGAATAACCCCACCTGAGATAAAAAACCATGCAGCTAACAATAAATCATGAGATCAAATACCAGCCAGGTACCCAGCGGGTGCTCGACTACGAGACAACGCTTTCCAATGTTGAAAAACTCCTTCCTGATATCGGGGTGACCGAACTTACCGACATCACGCATCTTGACAGGGTTGGGATTCCTGTGATTTCGGCAAATAGACCAAGTGCGGGTTGTGGTGCGATAACTGTGTACTCTGGCAAGGGCGCAACTCCGATTCATGCGCGGATATCTGCGATAATGGAGTCTGTTGAGAGATGTTTTGCCGAGATACCCGAAACAAATGCGGATTTCAAAGATAAAACGTTTAATACAGATAACCTCACCGATTCTTATGAAAACTTAAAGGAAAAAAATGCGATCGACCCTGAAACATTGTTTCTCCCGGAACCGCTTCCGGACGACACGAAACTTGAATGGACGCCTGGGTGGGACCTGCTGAGTGAGGGTGAGGTACTTGTGCCATCCAACGCGGTATACCACCCCTACACCCGTGGAATGTTTTTGTTTCGCAGCAACACAAATGGGCTTGCTTCCGGCAACACCATCGAGGAAGCCATTGTGCACGGGTTGCTCGAGGTGATCGAGCGGGACGCCCTGAGCATAACCGAATATTCACGGAACACTGGCAGAGAGGTTATCCTGCATGAAGACGACGGTATAGTCTACGATCTGAAAAACACGTTTGAAGAGGCTGGCATCCCTGTGAAATTATGGCTTC
Source organism: uncultured Methanosarcinales archaeon (assembly GCA_965369365.1). Classification (GTDB taxonomy): domain Archaea; phylum Halobacteriota; class Methanosarcinia; order Methanosarcinales; family Methanogasteraceae; genus Methanogaster_D. The sequence goes on along the minus strand of CBDUQO010000108.1, from coordinate 593 downwards.
TGCCATCGGTAACGGAGATAGCGGTCGTGGTTGCTGTGCTTGATGATATCAAGACCCTTGACCCAACGATGCTGGTGATGGGTGCGGGTGCGTATCTCAACCCAACACACGCGGTTTATCGTGCGCTTACAGAAGCTGCGCAGTTCAGACTGTCGCAGATATCAGGTACGCGGGAGGATGTGCAGAATCGGACCGGATTTGTCAAAGGTGCCGGGTACGATCGCATGAAACGGATGAACAAATTCTGGTATGCAGACGGCGAGACCATCGAGCTTGCAAAGATTCCTGACATCTCGTCAGACACGCCTGCGAAGGATATCGAGGCGATCACAGAGAGACTCCGCAGCGCAGCGTCACACGCGATCGTCGTTGACCTGTCCCAGCCCTGGATTAATGTGCCGGTGGTCCGGACGATCATCCCGACCTTTGAACTATATACGGTGGATCGCGAGCGAATTGGCAGTCGTGCGATAGCGGCGCGAAAAGAGCGTGGGCAAGAGGCTCTGTGTGCAAGGTGGGATGCGAGGCGTCGCAGACGGGTGAAGAAAAGTGCAGGCAAACAGTGATCAGGCGTTCTGTCGTCGAAGTATATG
>CBDUQO010000107.1:0-7538 GCA_965369365.1 uncultured Methanosarcinales archaeon | reverse complement strand
TAGTGTCGATGTGTTGAATCAATCCATCGTGACAAGTTAATGTGACAAAGTAGAATTAAGCACATAAGATTAAACACCAATCAGGTGAAAGCGGTAATGCACCTGAAAGTGAATACGAAGATAACTAATGGGGAGTATCAGAAATTAGATAAAGTATCGAGATCAACAGCTACAAGGGAACTCTCAGCGCTTGTTGAATGAGGAATCATCGAAAGACATGGGCGTACCGGGTGCGGCACAGTATATATGCTAAAGGGCTCAAACGACTCATAAACGACCCGGAAACGACTCAATGAGAACATCCGGAAATAATGAAAACACGTGGTATGGGGCACAAAAATGGCTGAAATGGGAACAATATTGGATGAGATTGTAGGTAAAATCGCCAATCTTTCAACCCGGAGAAGATCATCATCTTTGGTTCATACGCGTACGGCAGACCCGCAGGAAAAAGCGATATAGACATTCTCGTAATCATGGAAACCACCAAAAGAGAGATTGAATGCATGGTAGCAGTGAACATGCTATTACGCGATTATCACAAAAAAATGGACTTGGACCTCCTTGTAAAGACGCCAGCAGAGGTTAAACATCGTTTAGATATCGGTGACCCATTCATCAGCGAGATTATATCGAAAGGAAGAGTTTTGGCGCACAGGAAGATCACGCATAAAACCACAAAACCATTGATAACATGACCCCAACACCCCTCGGAATAGTACTCCGCCACGACAAGACCGGCTTCACATTCATCACAAGAGAGCACCTCAAAACATGGGAGTTCGTCCACTACCAGACCGATCGTCAGCAGATCCTCTGCCGCGTAACAGAGACCGAGCCGCTCAACGAGTACCCGGTCGAGTTCCTTCTCGACACAGCGATCAGCCCTGCCGATGTCGCGGAGTTCTGCGGCTTTGATCCCGATGAATTCGAGTATTACAAAACAAGAGCAGCCGTGATTGGCTACTTCGATGAAAACCTCGGCGAGTTCATAAACCCGCGCATGAACCCCGCCGCAGGCACTGTGATACACAGGTCGGCAGCCGGGCAGTTGCGCGACATCAACAAAGCGGCATCCGGTGAGATCGGATCTGCAACGATCGGGACGATCACGGGAACTGATTTTGAGGTCGTGCTCTCGGTTAAGGATGTCGTAAGCCAGCATCTCTCGGTCATCGCAGCCACAGGCGCGGGAAAATCGTATACAGTCGGCGTAATTGTCGAGGAGCTGCTCATGCCACATAACCGGGCGCCTGTGCTGATATTTGACCCGCACGGTGAGTATACGGCTCTGGAATCCATTGCCAATGACCCGCGGTTCTGGGACGGCGATTACAAGCCGAAGGTCCGGATAATAAAGCCCGAAAAGATCAAGATCCGCGTAGGAGACCTCGAAACATCGGATCTGATCAGCATAATCGACGACGGCACGATGTCAGACAAAATGAAGACGCTCTTTGGGGGTGCGTGCCGAAGCTTGCGCAGAGACCGTTTTCGGCAGTTCACACGGAGCGAACTGCGGAGTACGGTCGATGCGATGCGGGACGGGAGCAACGACTCCTCGATTGAGGGGATCCTCTGGCGGCTCCGCAAACTGGACGGCGGGATATTTCATGACCATGAGGATGTGCCGATTGTTGATTACCTGAAGATCGGGCAGCTCACGGTTATGGACGTTTCCGGCATCAGCACCGGGTTTCAGCAACTGATTGCGCAGGTAATCCTCAGAAAAATCTTTGATGCACGACAGAAGACAGAAAACGGCGCATATACGAGTGATACGCCGGATAAATACCTGCCGTACCCGGTCTTCGTGATTCTGGAGGAAGCGCACCGGTTTGCGCCGCAGGGTAGTGGCGGCGGTGCGGGCGGAGACGGGGGCGAGGGTGGCGGGAGAGTCGCGAAATCAAAGCATATCATCAAGACGATCCTCTCTGAGGGAAGGAAGTTTGGCGTCGGGATCTGTATGGTCTCGCAGCGTCCAAGCAAGCTTGATTCTGACTCGCTCTCCCAGTGTATGACCCAGATCACGATGAGAATCATCAATCCCGCGGATCAGGAGCAGATCAGTCGAAGCATCGAGTCTGTGAGCCGGGATATCGTATTGGAACTGCCTGCGCTTGCGAAGGGGCACGCGATCGTCTCAGGTGTTGGCATCAACACGCCAACGATCGTCAGGATCCGGCAGAGGTACGGACGTGACCGTGGTGCCAGCAAGGATGCGCCGTTGATCTGGGTGCGGATGTCGGCGCCCGTGCGAGCCGGGGGGCGCGGAGGGGGCGGGGCGATCCTTGAGTCGCCTGATCTGGATATCGGGGTGTGAGGTGGCTAATACGCCTTCGGCAGGTTTAACGCACTTATGCATGTTTAGTTCAACTACATGCACTCTAAATCTTCTAAAATCGATACTGGACGCCGGGTCTACAAGAGCGTGCGGCGCAGCCGTTGACACGTGTTTTCGCAGCCGGAGCGTGTTTTGTGTAACCCGAAGACGATAAAACGTCGCTATGCGCCGGAAAGCCTTATGCCAGAGTCAAGCAAGTTTCACCACATCATGGGCGAGATAACATTCACTCACATCAGGGACGATCACGCTGCGATGGTTGACATCAGCGAAAAAGACGTGATCCGCAGGCGGGCTGTCGCAACCGGCAGAATCAAGCTCAGGCGGGAGACGATCGCCGCGATACAGGCGGGCAGCGTCGAGAAGGGAAATGTGCTTGCAACAGCACGGGTTGCCGCGATCACGGCGATCAAAGAGACCTCGCGCATCATTCCGATGTGCCACCAGATCCCGATCACCGGCATCGATGTCGATTTTGAGGTTGTGGGCGGAGGCGGGGGCGATGCGGACGGGCAGGATGTTATAAACACAATCACTGCCATGATCACGGTTTCGTCTGTCGGGCGCACCGGCGTTGAGATGGAGGCGCTTTGCGGCGTGAGCGTTGCGCTTCTCACGATCTGGGACATGGTTAAGTCCGCGGAGAAGGATGCAAGCGGAAACTATCCGGATACTGAGATTTCGAGGATCAGGGTTCTTGAGAAGGTGAAATATTAGCCGTGCATATCAAACCTGAGATCCGGATACTTGCGATCGACGATTCGGCTCTGATCGCTGATCGCATCATGATTGTTGGAGTGATCTTCCGGGCAGGGGAATGGCTTGACGGCGTGCTCAGATCAGAGCTTGCAAGGGACGGGCTGGACGGAACCGATGCAATCTCCGAGATGGTGACAGGAACTAAGCATTACCGGCAGATCCGTGTGATCATGCTTGATGGCGTGACGTACGGCGGGTTTAACGTGATCGACATAAGAGAACTGCACAGTAGAACAGGGCTGCCGGTGATCGTTGTGATGCGGACTGCGCCGGACATGGGGCGGATCAGGGATGCGCTGCGAAATCTTCCTGACTTTGAGAAGCGGTGGCAATCCCTCGGAAACGCAGGCACGATCACCGAAGTCGATATGCCGGAGGGGTCTCTCTGCATTCAGTGCGCAGGAATTAAGGTAGTGGATGCAGCTAAGATCGTGCAGATCTCAACGACCCACAGTCACATCCCTGAGCCGCTTCGGGTTGCACACCTGATCGCAACGGGGATTGTCTGCGGGGAATCGCGGGGGCAGGCGTGAAGGTCGGGCGGCGGATGCGGTTGATTACAGAATGTAATCGCAGATTTTAGCGCAGGCATACAACGTACCTGTAATTTGGGACTTTTTACTATTTTCTGGTCACCATGATTTTTAGCAGCTCTCTGGTTTTGAGTGGTAAGTGACTTGATTTCTCCGCAAAACTCTATCGACCTCGGCGGTAAACCAATACAAGTGCGATTAGACCGGGATGATCCGTGAAATCTATGGAAATCAGCGGATAAAATTTTTATCAGCCACCGATGGACGCTTATTACACGAATTAATGATGCTAACGGATTTGTAGCTCAATAGCCCTCTATTTTTGATGGTTATGCTTACCCGGGACAGTCCGGCGTTCCCATAAAACAATGAAAAGTCCCAGCAAGATTACGAAACCTGTGGATTCGTTGAAGAAGGGTCGGTGATACGCCTTTAGGTTATTTCGCATTCTGAATTATCTTTTCTTCCGGATCCTTGCTGCCAGAAGATGGCAATGTCAATTCCATTCACCCATCCCGCTCCACAACCGCACCATCCGCGAGCCAGATCACCCTGTCCACTATATCCGCATCCTCGGGGCTCATGCGTAACCATCAGGATCGTCTGCCCCATATCCCGGAACAGCTTCCGAAACAGCTCAAGAATCTGCCTCGACGAGACACTATCCAGATTCGCGGTCGGCTCGTCGGCAAAGCGAATCTTTGGCTTATTGATGAGCGCCCGCGCAATCGCAACCCGCTGCTGCTCGCCGCCCGACATCTCCCTGGGGCGGTGATCCGCTCTTTCCACGAGCCCGACCTTCTCGAGCGCATCCATGCCCTCCCGGGCGCATTCTCCCGGCGACAACCCGAGAGCCATTGCCGGCAGGTACACGTTCTCAATGACCGCTCTGGTTCAGGCAGGATTGCGTACAGATCATAGAGACATTCAAGGAGATGTGGTTAGATGTAAGACCGCTGGAATCGACACACTAAGTTCTTGGATCAGACTTCATCAGCTCTTCTGGTGTTTGAACGATCAAATACGTGCGATTAATGAAGTGTTTTTTATTCCACGTAATGAATTTCGTGCAATGATGTTGTTCGGCAACAGCCAAGATTAAAGCGTCTGGAAAATTCATTTTCAATCTTATTCTTTGAAATATCTCTTCAAAAAGAGATTCCACGAATTCGTTTACTGAGATGAAAGAGGTAGTCGGGTAGAGTATCTCCAGATCATACGCCTCTCCAAATCCTTTAAACAGCTTCATAAGGTCTACTTCGTTTAGATTGAATGATGCAATGCCGAGTAGCTCAAATAGATTGAATATCGAAGTGGATCTCCCGGTTGTCTCGTCTAAAAATGTCTTGTTAATCCCGTGCCTATCATCGTTTGGGAACAACTTGTCGATCACAAAGATATCGGTGTCGATGAAGATCATCTACCTCGACCTCAGTGTGATCATCACTTCATCAGCATCCACTCCAAAACGTCTTTTCCATTCTTCACCCCGCCTGACCTTCGCCCACAGCCCATCAATCTCTTCTTTACTGTAACCCATTCTCTTGTTTTTCCCAATGAGATGTTCTTCGATCTGCAATGCAACATTGCTCTTTCTTTCGCTCCCCAAAAAATGTCTGACCGCATCTATCACCACTTCGCTTCGATTCTTGTAAAGCCCCTCTGCAACGAGTCGTTCTATACCAGTAGCCAGTTTTTGAGGCATCCTTATCTGTACTACATTTTGTGTCATGGGAATCGCCTTTTTATATGTACCTCTTTTGCATTGTCTTATAAGTTTCTGCTCAGGTGGAGTCCATGATTGTTTCGATCCGCATCTCGGAGGTATCACCTGAGTAATCGTCGCGGTTGTGGGAACGGTGATTACTGCCATCCGGAAAGGTATCATGACCTCCACTTATCCCGCTCCACAATCTCACAATCGCGGGCAATGATCGCCCGGGTCCCGATATCCACATCCTCAAGCTCATGCGTAACCATCAGGGTCGTCTGCCCCATATCCCGATTTTAGCTTCTGGAATAGCTCAAGAATATGTTTTGAGGACGCACCGGTCAGATAATAAGGTGCTGTGATCGTACCCGGCAACAGTAATGATAGAGTTTTGATAAAAGCTTTTACCAGATGAATACGAAGGAGATCTCACAATGCAAACAGTAACTTACGCCAAATCGCTGGATCTGGTACAAAAGCTCGACCTCTCCGATCAGATGAAGCTCATAGACAAATTAACAGATATGGTCAGGCAACGGATGACCACCCATCCCGGTCATAGCATTCTGGAACTGCAGGGATTGGGGAAGGAGATCTGGCAGGACATTGATACCCAAAAGTACGTAGATCGTGAGCGAGCATCATGGGATGGTTAGAACCTTTGCGAGGGAAGGTTGTGGGATTGGACACCGCACCTCTCATCCATTCCACCTAAGAGAATCCGGATTACCTGAATACCGTTCGACCGTTCTTCGTTGCGGTGGATCGGGGGGATTTTCGGGTGGTTACGTCTATTATAACCCTGCTGGAGGTGCTGGTCCATCCCTTCCGGCATGGCAACACGATGCTGGCTCAACAATACAGGGAAATCCTGCTTAACGCGAATCACATAGCCACCATCCCGCTGTCCTGCGCAATCGCAGAAGAAGCGGCTCGTTTGCGTGCCCGGCATAACGTTCGCACACCAGACGCCATCCAGATGGCAACAGTGATCCGGGCGGGTGCTTCGTTCTTTTTGACCAACGATTCTCACCTACCGACTATGCCGGAGTTGCGGGTGCTGGTGCTGGATGAACTGAATTGATGCCATCCGGACAACCTCATACCACCATCTGCACAACCCCTGCCCCCAAAAAGCAGTTGGTCTGATTTTGCCTGCCGGGCGCGTGTGAACCGAGGGAGAAGGATTAATAACATCGTCCTCAAGAAATACGCATTAGAGCTTGGGCAGAGGTGTCAACCGGAATGGCGATTGCGATCAATATCAAGAAAGAGTATCCTGCGCAGGAGGTGAGTAGTGTCATAAAGTCGGCACTGTTAAGAGACTCACGTGTAGCCTCGTATAAGGAAAAGAGATATACGGGTATATGCAAGCGATTTGAAAAGAAATACGGGATAGATTCTGACGAGTTTATGGATACGCTGGAATCCGGTGTGTTAGATGACCGAGATGACCATTTTGATTGGTTTGCCGCAAAGAAGGGGCTGGATATCTGGAGCAGGAGACTCCGAATACTGGCAGGTGTCAATCTATAGATGATGATGAACGTCAGGGGATATTACGCTTCTCTGCAGGCGATGATCCAAAACTGTCCTTTCATCACCCACTGGAACATGGAGTTTGAGGAGATCGATCTTCAGGTGGGATATCTCAAGGGCATGCTGGAGTTCGTAGACGGTTCAACCCTCCATTTTACCTAATTTGTTGAGATTTACGACGATTCTGGCATAGAACGCCCGAAGTGCAAGTACCATCTGCAATCAGAGGCAGGCGACCTGATAAAGAGATGGGGCAATGTACCACACCATCGCGATGTTAGCTCATTTCCGCATCACAAACACGACAAAAACGGTGTTCATCCCTCTGAATCTGCTGACTTAAGATCGGTTCCGGATGGAATTGTAGAGGGACTGGATGAATAGTGTTGTTTTTTGATTTTATCAGTGAATCGATGGGTCTGCTTGCTTTTTAACTATTTCTGTGCACGATATGACCTCTACGGTGAACATCCTCACCCCTCCCGCTCCACAACCGCACCATCCGCGAGCCAGATTACCCGATCCACCATATCCGCATCCTCAAGCTCATGCGTAACCATCAGGATCGTCTGCCCCATATCCCGGTTCAGTGACCGGAACAGCTCAAGAATCTGCCTCGACGAGACACTATCCAGATTCGCGGTCGGCTCGT
>CBDUQO010000106.1:0-7573 GCA_965369365.1 uncultured Methanosarcinales archaeon | reverse complement strand
TTCCATGGATGCTTATGGAACCGATGCCATAGGGGATGCAAAGAGGATTTATGAGCGGATTGATATGCGAATCGTGGAGGATGAGCTTAGAAATCAGAGTGAAAGGGTCGGAGAGAAGGTTAATCGATGGTTGGATAAGTTTGGTGCGGGCACCCATGCTGCTAAATGAGACTGCATTACAATGAATATCAGAGACTAAATATGGAAAATAAAATCCAAAATCCCACCATCTGCCCATAAACTGACCGCCACACGCTCCATATCGCCATGCCACCCATCCCAAGACCCGAACTCCTCGCCCCTGCCGGCGACAGAGAATCTCTTGTAGCTGCTGTCGAGAACGGCTGTGACGCAGTCTACTTTGGAGCGCAGATTTTGAGTGCAAGAGCGTCTGCCGCCAACTTTACGCCCGATGAACTCGCTGGTGCCATCGATTATGCGCATCTTCGGGGCGTAAAAGCATACGTCACGGTAAACACCCTTGTAAAGGACAACGAGACTAAGGATGCGGCAGATCTCCTTTACCATCTGGACAAATCAGGCGTGGACAGCGTAATCGTGCAGGATATGGGGCTTCTATCACTGGCGCGGTCGATTGTGCCCGGACTCCCGGTCCACGCAAGCACCCAGATGACTGTGCATAACAGCGAAGGGGCTCGGTTCTTGCAGGCGATGGGGGTCAAGCGGGTGGTGCTTGCAAGAGAGATGACGCTCGATGAGATCAGGCAGGTGCGGCAGAACACCGGGATTGAGATCGAGACGTTCGTGCACGGTGCGCTCTGCATCTCGTATTCCGGGCAGTGTCTCACAAGCAGCATGATCGGCGGCAGGAGCGGAAACCGGGGGGTCTGCGCCCAGCCGTGCCGGAAACGATACGAGTTACGAACAGCAGGACGCAGGGTGGAAACAGATGGTGAATATCTTCTGAGTCCAAAGGATCTGAACGCAAGCCGCATACTGCCAGAACTCATCGATACAGGCGTTGATTCTCTCAAAATCGAAGGACGTCTGAAGCGACCGGAATACGTGGCTTGTGCGGTCCGGATATACCGCCACTTAATCGATAGATATGTGGAAGATCCTTCCGAATACTTTGTGTCGGATGATGAGTCGCTGCGCCTTGCACAACTATTTAACCGTGGTTTTACGGAAGCATACCTCGGTAAAAACCCGCGTTGCACGCTGATGAGCCGCATCCGCCCGCACAATCGCGGGATACGTGTAGGCACAGTCACCAGACACGATCCGAGAGCCGGGCGCATCTCTGTGGAGCTTTCTGGCGGGCTTAATATAGGGGATGGAATCGGCATAGATGGGGCGGTCAAAACGGTCCGGAATGCAGGAGACTCCGGGAATGTATGGGATGTAGGGAATATAGAGACTGCCGGGGCGGGCATGATCGTGCGCCAGATGTATGAGGGCGGCAGGCGGATAGATCGAGCAGGTGCTGGCATGGCTGTCGAGATCTCGTCCGGAGTGCCGGCGCATGCCGGAAGTGCTGTGTACAAAACACTTGACCGACAGCTCATGGACGTACTCAGACGAACGTTCACATCCCCCACGCCCCTCCGGAAAGTTCCTGTTGCGATCAGTGCAAAAGCTGCCGTTGGTTTTCCGTTTGAACTACAGATCAAGGATATGGATTCTACCCGGGTGTGTGTACACTCGGAATATGTAATTGAGCGTGCGATCAGGGACCCGACCACTGAAGAGCAGATCATGCGGCAGCTCACGAAACTCGGGAAGACGGTCTTCGAGGTATCTGATATCGACATCGAAATCGAGGGCAAGGTGTTCATTCCGGTTAGACAGTTGAATCTTATCAGAAACGACGCAGTGTCCAGGCTCGAATCAGCCCGGATAATGCAAGTGCGGCGGAGGCACGTTACCTGCACCATCCCGCCTACTCCCGCTCCCACCCCTACTTCTGCCTCCGCCGCCAGTCCTGCCAACACTATGGAGCCACCTGCGCCCATACACAAAGCCGGGGGTCCGGTGAACACGTTGCTTGCAGTCAGCACAAATACGCTTGCAGGTGTAAAAAGTGCGATCAGCGGGGGCGCGGATGCGATCTATCTTGGCGGCGAGAGGTACCGTGAAGAAGTCCGGTCAGGTGGCGGATCGCCCGATCTTGAGGCTGCGGTTAAGTATGCGCACCAGGAAGGGCGTAGAATCTATATAAACACACCGCGGATAGTAAAAGACAGCGGAATGGGCAACGTGGCAGAAGTACTCTCACAAGCGAAAACGCTTGGCTTTGATGGTGCACTGGCGTCCAACCATGGTGTATTCAGGCTCGCAATGGAGATCGGGCTTGAAGTGATCGCAGACATGCCGCTTAACACATTCAACAGGAGGTCGCTTGGGTTCTGGGTGGAACACGGCGCCAAAATGACGGTGCTATCACCAGAACTCACGCTTTCAGAGATACGGGAAATCGCGCCGCACGGGGCGGTTGAGTGCATCGTGCACGGGCGGCTCACGCTCATGGAGTCAGAGCACTGCGTGGTGGGCGGGATACTGGGTGGCACGGGTGAGACTGGTGATGGGGGCAAGGGCAACAAGTGTACTGCGCCGTGTGAGGCGGGCTGCTTTGAACTGGTGGATGAGAAAGGGTACGTGTTCCCGATCAGGATGGATACAGACTGCAGGACACATCTCTTGAATTCAAAAGAGCTGTGCATGATCGATCATGTCCCCCGGATCATTGAAGCCGGTGTTTCGAGCATCAGAATCGATGCAATGGAGATTGAGAGTGAACGCGTCCGAGAGATCACGCGGTTGTACCGAAGCGCGATTGACGGGTGTTTTGCCGGGCGCGGGAATGCCCGGGTGAGGTGTCAGGATATAACAGATGGATACACAACCGGGCACTACAAGAGAGGCGTTTTATGATTTCTATAAGTTCACGAAGATATTTTTAGCAGGATCCATACGCGGCGGGCGGCAGATGCAACCCGTTTACCAGCACATCTACGATTTCCTGTGAAGCAGAGGATACGACGTCCTGAGCTGGCACATCGTGACCTATGTTCGGACGAAAAGGAGGTGAAGATGAGTGAGCAGGAGATTTACCGTCGTGACATCAGCCTGCTCAAAGAGAATGACTGTCTGATTGCGGAAGTCACGGTTCCGTCGATCGGCGTAGGCTACGAGATCTGCAGGGCGCTTGAGGTGGGGCTGCCAGTCCTATAGTCCTATGCGTGCATGACACGGATGCAAACGTCTCGGCGATGCTGCTTGGAAATCCGAATCGGGAGATGCGGGTTTAAGATTGCTGCGACATACCGTCTCGAAAGGATTCTCTCTCGAGTTTGTCGAGCCGCCTGATGAGGGCAAGGATTAACTACAGTCGGGTTTGATATAAATCTGGTAATTATGACTGGAATCCTTGAACTATCTGTTCTTGTGCTGGCGATAATCGCAGCGATAATCCTGTACAAGGTGCTGAAGACTGTTAAGCGCATGGTGATAAACACCGTTGTTGGTATTGTTCTCCTGGTCGTGGCAAATCTTGCGCTTGGACTCGATATCGCGTATAGTGGTGTCGTGATCCTGATATGCGCCATCGGGGGCGCGGTTGGTGCGATTCTCGTGATCGTGTGCAACTGTCTGGGAATCGCGTTTTGATTTGTGCTGATACCGCGCATTGGCGAGGTGTCCCTCGATGACCCACGTCCCACGGATGCTGGAATCTGGAAGATCAGACGAAAAGGTTATCGATCATTAGGACTGCTAAATACTATAATGCTTAAAATATCCGGCATTTCAAGGGCATTCGAGTCGGATGCTGGTGTGGTCGAAGCACTCCGGGAAATCAACCTTGAGGTTCCTGACAAGGAATTTCTCTGTTTCATCGGTCCTTCCGGATGCGGAAAAACAACGCTGCTGCGGATCATTGCAGGGCTGGACCAGCCCACAGCGGGCGAGGTGCTGCTCGATGGCAGGGTCATACACGCCCCGGATCCGAGACAGGGCATGGTATTCCAGGAGTATTCGCTCTTCCCGTGGAGGACAATAATCAACAACGTCGCCTTTGGACTGGAGATCAAAGGGGTTCCGAAGGATGAGCGGTATAAAATCGCACGAAACTACCTTAAACTGGTTGGACTGAACGAATTTGAGCAAAGCTACCCGTACGAACTTTCGGGAGGGATGCGCCAGCGAGTTGCGATTGCAAGAGCGCTTGCAAACGATCCGGAGGTGCTGTTGATGGATGAACCATTCGGCTCGGTCGATGCACAGACCAGAAATGTTCTGCAGGGCGAACTGCTCAGAATATGGGGCGAAACCCGCAAAACGATCCTATTCATCACGCACAGCATCGATGAGGCAGTATATCTCGCTGATCGAGTGGTGGTGTTATCTGCAAGACCCGGGCAGATCCGGGAAATCCTCCGGATCGATCTTGAGAGGCCCAGAGTCCGGACGAGTGTCGAGGCAAATGTGCTTCGTGAGCGACTGCTCGGGCTGCTTGGACAGGAGCAGACGCGAGGATGCGGCGAGACTGTGTGCTGGACCGGGATTGCGGCAGGATCTGACTGACAGATGCGTGACGGCGAGGCGCTGCCTGATCTTCCGTTTGTGGGGTGAATTATCTCGGTCTTTGATTGCAGACGGCGCAATCTCTGGTTGGCTTGCAGATATCCGTTCTTTTCTGCTTAATTGGTCATTTTTATGGTTTTTTGCCCGAACTGAGCGTATCGCCACTTGCTGGTGTGGCAGGAGATATCGGGCGTCCGGACTGCATGTCCTGCGTGCTGCTGAAGCGGGGGATTGATGACGGATGCGGAAAAAATGGCGTGAAAGGACTCCAGGGATCATTGCCCGAGGCATCGGAGTGAACAATCACACAGTTTTTCGCGCGGATGGGTTTCGCCAGCAGGACACTACGAAGTCACCGCCGCCGCACCCGATATGCGGCAGCGACGAGGCATGAGATCGCGAAGAGTGCGCCGAAGCCAGGGGTCTTCTCCACCTGTGTCTCTTCTGTTGCGGCGGGAACTTCTTCAGGAGCCGGTGCAATTGCTTGGTCTGTTGCTCCGCCCCATACAAGAGACCGAGTTGGAGTTGCTTCAGGCATTGGTTGTTCCATCGATGCATCCTCGGTCTCTGTCGCACCATCTTCCACGCCCTCCCACGCCCCTTCGTATGCTTCGGTGGTTGCTTCGCTGATCTTATCGATCACTGGCACCTCAACAAATAATGATGTATATGGAGTTACGAACCCGAACTCCAGTGAAAGGTCAGTAATCGCTGACACAAGCGTATTGGTCTCACCTTCGACGACCATCCGGTCCATCAGTTCCCGTATCTTCGTGTGAGCCCAGAGTTTCGGAACAAAGCTGTTCTTGGGTCGTGAAACAACGGAAAACGTCTCGTCGAAGCTGCAACTGCCTATGCGTGTGACTGCATCGATGTTTGAGTCGATGCTTCCTGTGTCTGTGGGATATCTGGCGAGTACGATTGCGTCAGAGCCTGCAAAGAGCGTGCCATAGCCTGTGTTCACGATATCGGATGAATCGGAATAGCTAAAGTCCATGTTGGTTATCACAGGTGTTGATATCGTCTCATAGAATGTGTTCATCCCGGCTTCAGCGTCCTTTTCCGGGTAGAACTGTTCTGCCACCCCGCAGTTTTCAAGTGAGAGCGCTCTCAGGAAGTCATAGTTCTCATCATCATCGATTCCGAATGCAATTGTGAATATGGACGCTTCCGCCCCGTTTGCGGCTTTTACGTTGTCCCGGATCACATAAGGTGAGGTCACACCTTCAGTGGGTTCTCCATCGGTCAAAAAGACGATTATCGGGACCCGCTCCGAATCCGGATCGAACATGCCAAGCGCAGTCAGCAGTGCCTCATTGATGTTTGTGCCGCCGTCCGCACCGAGCGCGGCAACAAAGTTCGCTGCCTCTGCCTTTGTCTGTGTGTTTGCTTCTATGAGTGCGTCCCGGAACACCATAACCTCCCGATCAAAGAAGATTATGTTGAAGTGGTCATCGGGCGGAAGATCAGCGATTATGCCTGTGAAGACCCGCTTCACCTGCGCGATCTTATCACCCCTCATCGAGCCGGACTTGTCGATCACGAAGATGATCTCCTTATCAAGAGCACTGGTCTCGAGGTCTTCGACTGACGGCGAGAAGATGTGCATCAGGTAACCCTGTCCACCGGTTTCGTAGAAGAGCATCTCTCCGTTCAAAGTCATGTTGTCGGTCGTGAAGACGACCGGGAGGTCTTTGTCAGGAAGTGTCTTCGCACTGTATGTGACCCGTGTTTCTGTTGTGGAGATGTACTTTGTGTTCGTCCCCTCAAATCCCGGGGTTTCCAGAGAACTGATCCGGTTCACTGATGCAACCGTGATGTTTACGGAGAGCGCAGGCACACTGTGTGCCACATCGGTCTCTCGCAGCGACAGTACGTACTCGTACTCGCCAAGCGTCTTTTTCACGGGCTGCTCGTAAGTCAGACGAACTATGATACTCTGGTGAGGCTCAAAACTTAAGGAATAGGAGAATATGTTCTCCTTCTTAGTCTTCAAGACGCCAGCCGTTCTTCCTTCCGAGACCGCCGCCTCAAACCGCTCATCAGCCTCTTTTTTAGGGAGCACATCCGCTTCGTACTCAACGCCGTCGATTAGTAGGCTAAAATCTGATATGAATGCGGAATCGGGGATCAGAAACCTGAACTCGTCGTCTGTTGCGGTGTCATGCGGGTTTGTGAGCTTCTCTTCGATTCTTGTTATAGCGTAGCCGTTGTTCACATCCGCAGTGATGTGCAGGTAGTCGATTTTGGCGGGCGATACAGTGTGAGATGCGGTCGGTTCAACAGTCGATGATCCGTCTGAATACAGATGGAAATCTATGAATTGAACCATGTTGGCGTCAGTCCCTCTGAATAGTCCCCGCACCTTCGCTTTGAAGATTATATATTCAATCCCATCAATATCCGTTTCATAGATGTAGGTATCATCCTGACCTAACACATCCGAATCAACTTCCTTACCATATTTTAGCATACTCAACCAGACTTTTGGTGCCTCTAGATCTATCTGCCTCACGGTAAGCACATACCCTTCGTAGCCCAGATCCCATGATTCACCCATAGCCAGTGTCATATACTCATCAGTTCCGCTTTCCATCAGAAGATCTCCAGCGGTTGCGCCTGATATCTGGGCGCATCCTGCGAGTATCACAGCGATCAGGCAGATGCGAGCCCCTTTGATCCATCCCCATGCTTTCACTTTCGATGTTGCTCGTTTCAGTGACTGAATTCTATATCCCATTTGTATCTCCTCCAATGTATTGTATTGGGTCTTACCCGTTCTTCTTTCGTAACAGAACCCCGGCAATCAACACCCCGATCAGCGCAACGACCGCACCAAATCCGGGCAATCCAAGTATCCCGCCACGGTCTGCATATGTGGATATTTCTTCCGGTGTTACAGCTGGTCCCGGTCCTGTGCCGGCAAATCGCACCCTGATCGGCAGCTCGAGCGTGTAATCCTCGGCAGTTCCAATATCGTCTCCGAAGTAGTAGACCACTCTTCCTTCCACAGTGAAGTTGCCGACCT
>CBDUQO010000105.1:0-7588 GCA_965369365.1 uncultured Methanosarcinales archaeon | reverse complement strand
GCAAAGACGGCTCCGATGATCGGAACCCAGAGATGCTCGCTGACGCTCGGCGGCATGAGAAGCGCAAGCAGCAAGCCGACCAGCACAGCGTTCCCATCATCGATTTTGATCGGCTGGGATGCTGCTTTGTAGATTATAATTTCAGCAACAACCGCAGCAATCACGGTTGCAAGAATGATCTTTAGCGCAGGAAGTCCGAAGAGATAGATTGCCGCGATCGTGATTGGTATCAGTGCAGCGACTGTCCCCCACATCACACTCTTCACACTCTCCTTGCTCTTTGCATGTGGTAATGGTGATATCGTGTAAGTCATGCTTCCGCCTCCACTATTTCCCGGTCCATCTCAGCTACACCATGTTTGCCGTACCTGATTATCTGCACGAGCGGGAGCTTGGACGGACAGACGTACGCACACATCCCACATTCCACGCAGTCGCCGATGTAGAGTTCCGCACACTTGTCGAACTGGGCGCTGTCAGCGTACCCATAGAGCAGATGTGGCAAGAGACCAATCGGACACTCGTCCACACACCACGCGCAGTTGATGCATGGTGCGGGCGGCTCACGGTTGATATCACTCTCGGTCTGCACCAGAATGCCGGTGGTCGTCTTGATTACGGGAACCTCGTCGCTGTACTGCGCCGCGCCCGATATCGCGCCGTTCATGACAAGCTTGACCGGTGTGCCACTACAGCCACCACATTTATCGATCACATCTTTAATCGATGTTCCAAGCTCAACAAGAACATTGCCGGGAGAGCGCACCGCGCCAGCGACAGTGACCGTTTTCTTAATCATTGGTATACCATCGTGCACCGCATCATACAGTGCCTTCATTGCACCGATGCTGCTCACAATAACGCCCCTATCCTCAGGAGTGCTACCGCGTGGCACCTTCTTTCTTGCAAACTTCTTGGCAAGCGTGTTCTCAGTACCTGCCGGATAGTATGCCGGTGTTGCGACGATCTTGATGTTACGGTCCGGTATCGTCTCGGTTCGCATGACGTGTAGCGCTTCGGAGTCAAGTTCGATAACAATTGTCGCTTTCTTGGCGCCAACCGACTTCATTAATGCTTTCAGCCCGTACACGATCTCATAAGGATGATCGAGCATGAGCGCAGCGTTTGATGATAAATCCCCGGTATTCGTTCCGTTGATGATAATTGTGTCAATATCTACTTTTTTGTACACTGTCGGTAGTCCATTTGGTTCGACGATTCCTGAGTCCATGATAATGCGACTCATTTTACTCGCCGACAAATCCGCTGGTTTAAAATCCTTTTTTTCCCCATCGTGTGTCTTGATCACCACGCTGAGAACATCCTTGCCAGCAGGATGTGGCAGTTCGGAGATAGCAGTCACTTCTCCGGAAACGCTTGAATGTATCATGGACGTACCATCGCCAATTAATTGACCGACAGAAACAATATCACCAACACCTACTACGGGATTGCACACCTCGCCAGCGTGCTGCTGTAAAGGAATAGTCACCTGATCAGGCGTCTTTATGGTTGCAATCTTCACTACGGATGCCTCCTGTGTTTCGAGTTATTGATACGCGTGTCGGTATATAAGTCTTGTTCTCACCCGGGTAGTCCCCCTGTGGGGGTGCCTGATCAAACACCAAGTTACACATACGATTCAACCGGAAATTGCAAAAAAACAATGCGGAATTTGATAAAACTCCGCCAAAACATGGACTCGGCGGGAATTGAACCCGCGGCCTCAACGTTGCGAACGTTGCGATCTTCCCCTGATCTACGAGCCCTTATTATCTACAATTGTGCCTTTTTGCGCGAACGCCTACAATAATCCAACCTCAACTACCTGCACACTCTCAACGTCCGGCACCTGCGCAAACGCATGTTCAATGCTTTCGGTTCCGCCCTCGACATCGCCGACAACGATCGTTACCATCAGGGCGACAAGCCCGAATGCGATCGGCTCTTCTGCAATTCCTCTCAACCGGATACCTTCCGGCACCACCGCGGTGAGATTCTCTTTGAGTGTTTCAAGGTCAACGTCCACGTCACCGGGCATAACCTTAATTAATGCTGCTACATCTCCCATTTTTCTCACCTCACGGACCAGTAAACCCGCATGTGGGGCAGACATAAGCATTGCTCTGTTTTCTACATGAAACGCACCTGCCAATGGTCGCTTCGCATGACGGGCACGGAAACTGCGTGTATCCGGACGTGACCAGATGCGCACCGCATGATGTGCAGTATTTTGTAGCGATTGTTGCTGTCATCGTTTAATCGTTTTTGCGCGAGCATCATTTAAGCATTGTGCTGTCGAACCTACATGAGGTGATACTGTGCGGTCAATTGAATCTATGGAAAAATGGGCATTGGCACAGCGGTCGTTGCTTTCGCAGTTACCGCCACCATTATTACTACCATCATCACTGCCCAGGCTACTGCCGCCACTGATGCGGATATTGCTATTACTATTATTAACATCGCTGACTGTAGGCTGCATTACCCATGAGCAGTCGGATGATCAAATATCTGATGACAGGATATCAGTAATCGTTAGCATACTCCCTCAGAAGGAGTTTGTAGAGCGCATCGGCGATGAGAAGGTCTCTGTCGCGGTTATGATACCGCCCGGGGCAAGCCCTGCCACTTATGAGCCGGGTCCAGCTCAACTAAGAGATCTCAGCCGTGCGGAGCTGTATGTTAAAATAGGGCACATCCCATTTGAAAAAGCGTGGATGGATGAGATTGCCGCAGCCAATCCGGATATAAAGATCCTTGACTCATCAGAAGGCATCGAAATCATCGAAAATGACCCGCATATTTGGCTTTCTCCAGCGCTGGTCCGGATACAGGTAGAACATATAGCAGGTTCGCTTATCGAGATTGATCCTGACAATGCGGACTATTATACTCGGAATAAGGAATTATATCTCAGGGATCTAAACGATCTTGATGCGGACATCAGGAAAAACCTTTCCGGAATAGGTAACCGGAAATTCATGATATTCCATCCGGCATGGGGCTATTTTGCAAGAGAATATGGGCTGGAACAGATACCGATCGAGGTTGAAGGCAAGGAGCCAAGCGCGTCAGACCTCGTAGGTCTTGTCAAGACTGCAAAAGCAAATAACATCACGGTTGTGTTTGCAGCACCCCAGTTCAACCCTGGGAGCGCCCGCGTCATTGCAGAGGAGATTGGTGGCACGGTTGTATCTATCGATCCACTTGCAGAGGACTGCGCGGCAAATATGCGCGTGGTCTCAGGGATGCTTGGTAGATATATGACATCGTGACGCAGGACATAACAGAGACATGGAATACGGGAGATGAGAGCATAGCTGAAGAAGTCATCAGTTTGAGGAACGTGTCAGTGCACTATGGAGACTTGCCTGTGCTTGAGGATATCTCTCTCTCGATATATCAGCACGATTTCCTGGGCATTATAGGACCAAACGGTGGAGGGAAGACTACACTATTAAAGGTCATACTCGGGCTGGTCAAGCCTGACAGCGGAGAAGTCAATGTTTTTGGAGGAGGTCCGTTGCAGAACAGGAGATATATCGGGTACGTTCCCCAGTATAGGCTCTTTGACCCCAACTTTCCAATCAGCGTCCGGGACGTGGTGCTAACAGGGCGCGCGAGGCATGCGCTGTTCAAACGGTATACCGACCATGACAAAAAAATGGCTCGCAGCGCGCTTGAGATGGTGGGGATGCTCCCGCTTGAAGAGAGGCAGATCGGCAGACTATCAGGAGGGCAGCAGCAGCGGGTCTTTATCGCAAGAGCGCTTGCAGCAGAACCCGGAGTGCTCCTGCTTGATGAGCCTGCAGCCGGCATCGACGCCTGTGTGCAGGCTGAGTTCTATGAACTGCTAGGAAGACTAAAGCAAAGGATGGCGATTGTGATGGTCTCACATGACATCACAGCAGTCTCGGTGCATGTGAGTAAGATCGCATGTCTTAACCAGAGACTGTTTTATCATGACTCAAAGGAGTTGCTGGCAGAGGATCTGGAAGCGGCATACCAGTGCCCGGTAGACGTGATCGCGCACGGCATCCCGCACAGGGTACTAAGAGAACACTCAAGCACCCAAACACCAGAATAAGGGATGATCGGATGGTTATGGCACTGGAATATGGATTCATGGTAAATGCGATTGCGGCAAGCATTCTTGCAGCCATAGCGTGCGGGATCATCGGCGTATATGTGGTGGTGAAGCGGATCGTGTTCATCAGCGGCGGGATATCCCACGCCTCATTCGGCGGTATCGGGCTGGGATACTTCCTTGGAATCGAGCCTGTGCTGTGCGTGATCCCATTTGGCATAGCATCAGCGCTTGTCATCGGGGAGGTGCGCCGGCGGACTCTGCTGTCTGAGGATACTGCCATCGGCGTTATATGGGCGATGGGTATGGCACTTGGTATCATGTTGATCGCGTTAACTCCGGGCTACGCGCCTGATCTGCTCAGTTATCTCTTTGGAAACATCCTGATGGTGTCGCGTTCCACGCTCTGGGTCATGCTCGCGCTGGACGTGATCATTGTCACGGTGGTATGGCTTCTGTACAAGGAATTCCTTGCGATAACCTTCGACGAGGAGTTTGCGACGGTGATCGGAATTCCCACCCACAAACTCTACCTCATGCTCCTCTGTCTGATTGCGCTGACCGTTGTGATGCTGATACGGGTCGTCGGCATCATTCTGGTGATCGCCCTGTTGACAATTCCTGCGGCAATAAGCAGACTGCTCACAAACGATCTGCGAAAAATGATGGGGTTATCAATTCTCTTTGCAGCCATATTCTCCATAACCGGTCTGTATCTCTCGTATCTCTTCGACGTACCATCGGGATCGACAATTGTCCTGGTATCCGGGGTCGTTTTTCTTCTCATCTCATTGACATCACATAGACATAGCTTTAAGTACTGATGGAATGTCAATTAGGTACTAATTATTGTACTGCGCAATAGTAATCATGGTATCCGCACGGCTGAACCGCATACAAGGGTCTGCAACACTCGCAATAGCAAAACTTGCATCAGAGATTGCACAGGAAGGGAAAGATATGATCACGCTCAGTCTTGGCGAGCCTGATTTTACAACTCCAAAACACATCTGCAAATCGGCGATGCAATCGCTACGCCGCGGTGATACACATTATACGCCGAGCGCGGGTATTCCGGAACTTATTGAGGCGGTCGCAAAGAAATTTCACACAGATAACGGTATCGACGTCACAACCGATCAAATCCTTGTGACAGCCGGTGCAAAACAGGCAGTCTTCGTTGCCATCCAGGCGGTTCTGGATGAAGGGGACGAAGCGATACTGCTTGATCCCGCATGGGTCACGTACGATGCATGTATTAAATATGCCGGCGCCCGCACGGTGTGGGCTCCGACCGATCATGATTTTATGCCACCGGATCTCGGAGAGCACATCACAGACAAAACAAAGCTGATCATCATAAATAGCCCGGGCAACCCGACTGGTGCAGTATTTAACAGAAAATATCTCAAAGCGATCGCAGATCTTGCAATAGATAACGATGTCATGGTGCTATCTGATGAGATATACGAAAAGATCATCTACGGCAAAACGCACATCAGTATAGGCTCATTTGAGGGAATGCACGATCGTGTAATCTCGATTAATGGATTTTCCAAGGCTTATGCGATGACAGGCTGGCGGCTTGGTTACATGGCAGCCCCGGCAGATATTACAGGGGCAGCCCTCAAGCTACAATCACACTCTGTAAGCCATGCAACCTCCTTTGTCCAGCATGCCGGCATAACCGCGCTCTGCTCGGACCAGAGTTCAGTCGATGAGATGATAACAGAATTCAGAGCGCGGCGGGATATTCTGGTTGATGGGCTGACATCGATTGGATTTAACTGTGTGAAGCCAGATGGCGCGTTCTACGTCTTCCTGAATGTATCAGAGTACGGGGGCGGCGATGCTGTCGCAGAGCAACTGCTAAGAGAAGCATATATCGCGGTCACGCCAGGATCAGCATTCGGACCCGGCAGTGCCGATTATATTCGCATATCGTATGCGGCATCCAGGGAACGGATATATGATGCGCTGGATCGAATCAGAGATACTATCGCTTGACCTAAACAGAGAGCGGACCAAAGTTTGCGAAAACCGGGTCACCAACCGAAAGATGCATCTTATCAAGCGTTTTTGATGGCACATTCGCTGCGAGTTTAAATCAGCAGTCCAGCTTCACCTGTGATATCGAATTTGACAGGATGATCTCGGCAACCCTTCCTTTCAGATGGTTCTTTGTGGTATCCGGATGATTCTACAACTCGATGTTTGCCGGATCGATATGGACCTTTACCGGCTCACCAGCCAGATAATTCAATATTGCATCAATCGTGACAGTCCATGCAGTCACACCCACCTGCCCATCTTCGCTTGTAGAGATTGTTCCGGAAAGCACGTTTTCCCAGAGGGTAAACCAATGCCAATTTTCTCTTCGTGGTTCATGCACCTGCATCAGGCGTGCAGGTGTTCTTGATCGTATCCATCAGATCGTCCACAGAGAACGGTTTGATGATATAATCCTTCGCCCCTGCCTGCATCACCCGATCGATAGTGTCAGGTGATCCAAGCGCCGAGATTGCGATGATATTCACAGCAGGGTCGTGTTTCTTAAGCTCGTTTATTACGACAACCCCGTCCATGTTTGGCATCACAATATCAAGGGTCACGACGTCAGGACGCTTTCCTGCATCCATCAGTTCGCGATACTTTGCGATGGCTTCCACCCCATCGGCAGCAACCCCCACAATCTCATACCGATTAGGTGCATCATACGTCTCGATGATCTCTTCGAGCATCTCCCGCATGTACTCCGCATCATCCACAATCATGATTCTCTTTGACATCAGATAGGATATTGGGGCATAAACCAAATAAATATATCGGAATAGGGCGGAAAAACTATATAATGGAACAGGATAGATCAATGATTTGATGAAACGGCTACTAATATTGATCGTGCTTGTGGCGCTTGCAACTGCGCCGGTTGCATCGGCAGACTGCCTGCAGGTCACCAAAACGACCATGCAATTTAATGGTGCGGACGCAGAGTTCACCCTCGATTATGAGCTTGATTTCCTTGTAAGGGTATATGTCCTGGCATTCGGCAGCGCAAAGATTGCACCCGAGATCGAATCAAGATTCACATCGTTTGACGAGGTCAGTGTGCGAAAAATCGGCTGTGAACAGGCAACTGTTGATGTAAAAAACGTTTCACACCAGAGCAACGAATATTATTTCCACAACTCGCATGATTTTGGCATGACCATTGAAAAACTGGTCGTGAAATTGCCAGACGGATATTCAAGAACATACCTACATACCAACAAGACTCCGGATATCTATTACGAGAGTGACAACGGTTAAATCGATGCTTGCCAGCCCTCAATCCTCTTTTTGCTGATCTTGTTAAGTTTCAATGACAGTTTTTCAGGATCGGCGGATGCCATATCCTTAGCAGCTTTTATCCCGGCTTCCTCTAACTGTTTTGCAATTGCATCTCCAATACCATCGATTTTGGTCAACTCTGACACTTTTTTACCCGTTCTTCCTTTA
>CBDUQO010000104.1:0-7649 GCA_965369365.1 uncultured Methanosarcinales archaeon | reverse complement strand
GTCTGCACGGGTATGCGATCGTGCCAACGATCCTCTCGCTCGGGTGCAATGTGCCCGGCGTTACCGCGACACGAATTCTTGAGACAAAGAAACAGCGATTCATCATGATGACGCTTCTTGCAATCTTCATCCCGTGCGGCGCGCAGATCGGGATAATGGAAGAGCTGCTCCCTCATCTGATAGGCTGGATTCTGCTCTATCTAATCATCGGGTACTTTATCTTCGGTTACATCTTGAACAAGGTAATTCCCGGAAAGGCACCTGAGTTTCTGATCGATGTGCCGCCGTACCGGCGACCGATGCTGAGTAATATCAGTAAGAAGGTGTGTGGCAGGGTCAAAGGTTTCT
Organism: uncultured Methanosarcinales archaeon; assembly: GCA_965369365.1. Lineage (GTDB taxonomy): Archaea > Halobacteriota > Methanosarcinia > Methanosarcinales > Methanogasteraceae > Methanogaster_D. Next base: position 7,301 of record CBDUQO010000104.1, on the reverse strand, counting down.
TCGTGGTCGCACTCCCATTCGTTATGCTTGGCTGCGCCATCGTGGGCGTTCTATACCAGTTCGGTGTCATCCGGTTTCTTGGTGATCTCCTTGCACCGATCTTTGTCGGATGGTTCGGCGTACCGGCAGAGACTGCAGGTCCGCTCGTTGCTGCGTTCCTGAGAAAAGACCTTGCGGTTGCGCAACTCTCTGTAATCCCTGGTATAACTGATTATCAGATGATTACATCCGTTGTGCTCGTCTCGATATACTTCCCGTGCGTTGCAACGTTTGCAATGATGCTGAAAGAAGGCTGGAAAGAGCTGATCGGCGCCCTGGCAGTTCTTGTAGTGACTGTCTTCGCTTATGGCGGACTGATACACCTGATAGGAAAACTCATGGGGGTGGCGTGAGTATGGCTGGACAATCAACATCGCCGATATCGTCACCATCGTCCGCATCGTCCGTTGCTGTCATCTACTTCGCCATACTTGGCATCGTAACAGTGGCAGTCGGGCTTGCAGACCTGCTCGTAACAGTAAGCGGGAGCGAGTTTGCTTACGGGATCATTGAGATACCAAACGACCTATTCAGAGGCGGATGGGGTGGACTCATTATGCTTTTTGCGGGGCTGCTGTACCTCTCAGGCGTCAGGAACATGGGCAATATCCACCAGTTTGCAAAGGTTGCCATGGGAAGCATACTGATCTGGATCATAGCAGGGTGCGACATCTTTGGAATGATCACGGAATCGATACCAAGCTGGAACGAAGAGACCGGACCATGGTTCAACACGCTTCCGGGTTTCATTGAGGCGTACGCGCCACCTTATGCGCCCGCGGTCTTGCTGTTACCATTCTCGCTCGTGGTGCTCTACTACATCAGCAAGAGAGCATCCGGGGAAACCCGGGGTGGGAATTGAATTCATCATGAGCAGAATGGAAGAGGTTCTGTCAAGAATCGGGAACGGAAACACCATCGATACGATCGCCAGAGATCTGGATATGAACAGGTCCACTCTTCTGGCGATGATCGAATTTTTGGTTGATGAGGCATATCTGGCGGGCACCGGGGTGGGGTGCTCCCGCTCCACCTCCCGTTTGTGTGAGCAGTGCCGCGGCACGAATACAGGTCCTGAAATGGCAATGTATACGCTGACCCGAAAAGGCATGGATATAGTAGAAAGATTGAACTTATAGGTTGCCCTAATACTACTAATGCTGTCCAGAAAAGCAGAGGATTATTTGGAAGCGATCCTCAATATTACAGAGGAGAAGGGGCATGTTAGGATCAAGGATATAGCCACCACCCTGGGCGTGAGACCCCCGAGCGTTGTTGAGATGGTAAACAGACTCGACAAGAAGGACATGGTCGAATACAAAAAATATGATGGCGTGACACTAACCAAAGATGGGAGGGCAATTGCAATAGTCGTAAAAGAACGACACGATATCATAAAATCGTTCTTAGAGATTATAAATGTCCCTGAAAAGATTGCAGACCTGGATGCCTGCACAATGGAGCATGAGTTACATGCGATAACAACAACCCAGATCAAAAATCTGGTTATTTTTGTAAAAGACGCACCGGAGTATCCGCAGTGGCTCAAACATTTCGAAGACTTCTGCGCAACCGGGGAGCACCCGTGTGCCGGGAAAGAGCCCGGGCACAAGACCAAAGCCTGACATATAGGGCAAACCGGCACCAGGTATTGCGTTACCTGTTTATTTCTGCTCCACCAGCCGCGTCCAGCTCAGACCAAAGTGCGAGAGATACGCGCTTCCAAGTATCAGCGTCACCGAGTTCTTCACGAGATGGTCAATCCCGGCAGCAACAAGCCCGATAGCCGGGTCGATTCCGCCGAGATGGAATATACTGGTAAGTGCGATCTCGTATGGCCCTATCGAACCGGGTGTGATTTGAAAGATCTTTGTAAGATTTCCGACAGCGATTGCAAGAAATACGATCGGGATCATAGAGCACGATATAGTCTCTGAAAAGGCATTTAGTATCACAAAACAGGTGAGGGTATCGACGAGCCAAACCAGAAGTGATCCTGCGAAGACGATTACAAAGGCGCGTGGGTTTGTAGACACAAGCGCGATCTCCCGGATGAAACGATCGATGACGCCGCCAATCGTTGTACGGAGTTTCAGGAACAGAACCAGAAGCCCGAATACTGCCACTATGGTGAGTCCTGTGATAGTGAGAGTATTCGTGATCCGCTGGTCGAGCAGCATCCCTCGCAGCCCGAGCATGGCAACACCACCGATCGTGGCGATTGCAAGAACGTCGAATATACGCTCGACTGCAAGCGAGGAGAAACCGGTGATCAACGGAATATTTTTCATCTTTTTTAAGAGGTATGTGCGGGCCACATCGCCGATCCGTGCCGGTAGAAACACGTTTGCAGATTGACTCACCGCTATGCACCCCACCAGAAAATTCAGATCCTCCTTCACCCCGATCTGCGCAAGAATCTGCTGATACCGGATGCCGCGCAGGGGCCATGAGATCAGGTAGACGAGTATGGAAGACGCAATAAGTGCAGGCGATGCGGTGCGCAGCGTATCCATAATGTCTGCCCATCCGATAATAGATGCGATCAAAAACAGGATTAAAATCGCAAGGATTGAGGTTGCAACAATCTTACGTTTTGTTATTCGCATTAGATCCAAACTCCCTCCACAACCTGAGAATCGCCAAACCCATCCCGACCACATCCCGTTTCATATCGACCTTGGTAGAACTACCCGGTCTCCACCTGATCGGAAACTCTGCCACTGCATAACCGGCTCGCTGTGCCCGGACCAGAATCTCAGTATCCCAGAACCAGTGCTCATCCCTGACCTGATCCAGAAGATCAAGGAGTGCACTCCGCTTAAACGCCTTAAATCCACACTGGTGGTCGTATAATTTTGATCCAAGTATCGTTCGTACCAGAAAATTAAATCCTTTGCTTGCAATCCCGCGTTTTGATGATCGCACAACATCGCTCTCAGGCATCATGCGCGACCCGGTCGCAAGATCGTATCCGCTTCGTATCTGATCAACCAGTTCTGAGAGGTGCAACATGTCAGTTGCAAGATCAACATCGATATAAACAAGAATGTCGCCGTGGGCTGATTTGAATGCACGATTAAGTGCAGTTCCACGACCCAGCCGCTCATCAGAGTGTATATGCATCACATAAGGATATTCAGATGCCAGACTCTCAGCAATTTTATCAGTTCCGTCAACTGCCCCGTCTTCTGCAATAATAATCTCAAAGGATGAGGTTATTTTACCTAAAGCATCTGACGTCTCCGTTACAGTAGTATTCAGCCTCTCTGCTTCGTTGTATGCCGGGAGTACGAGTGAAACCTCGATCGTTCATCACCTTTCTGGTTGTTATGGGCTTGTGTGTGGTATCAGGCATATATAAATTGTCTTGGTAAGCTCTTGTCAGGGCGGCGAAAGCGGATTTGACCGAAGAACTGATAAGGCATCTGCAAGGAACAGACGGACATGACAGTCCCGGAAAGCCACCCGCGATACCAGTCTCTCCTGGTACGGGAGCGTCTGGTTGCAGGTGTCAATGCGGGCATCACCTCTCAAGAGGGTTTGATCGCACACGGGCGTGGCGAGGCGTTTGACTACCTGCTTGGCGAGCACACCATCGACTCTGCGATTCACGCAAGCCGGGCAGCCGTCGCCGCGCTGCTTGCTGCAAAGCGCCCTATACTCTCTGTAAATGGCAATGTGGCAGCGCTTGTACCCGACGAGGTCATTGAGTTGAGCCGGGTCACGGGTGCGCAGATCGAGATAAACCTCTTTTACCGGACCGAGAACCGTGTACGTGCGATCGCGGACCATCTGCGTGCGCACGGCGCATCCGCATCAGAGATTCTTGGCGAGTACCCTGATGCGGCGCTCCCGCTTGATCATGCACGATCACGGGTCTGCGCGGCGGGCATTCATTCCGCAGACGTAGTGCTGGTGCCGCTTGAAGACGGGGATCGGTGTCAGGCGCTCGCCAGCATGGGAAAGTCGGTGATCGCAATTGACCTGAACCCACTGTCAAGAACCGCGGAGGCTGCAACCATCACAATAGTCGATAACGTGGTTCGTGCGATCCCGAACATGATCAGGCTCGCACGGCAGATGGGGGGGCTGTCGGACGATCGGTTGAGCGAAATCGCTCTGCGGCATGATAACAACAAGGCATTACAGGACGCAATCAAGGAGATCGTATCGTAATAGCTGGGGTACCGGGGAAACAGAGGCTCCCTAATTCACGTTGCACGTACCTATGTGATTGTCTATAATGTTTAGCGTACATGCAGGCATTTGAGGAACCACGAGATCACACCGATTTTCACGAGATTTCTGTATTACTCTTGTGTAATCGCGTGGTTTTATATGCGGATATCCACACAATATCGAAACCCGCGGTTTAGCGGTATCCACTTGGAAATCACCGACCAAAAGTGGGGTGACTGCTCGCTCGCACTCATTGGAACGGCACAAGGAAGTTTTAACCCCCTGGTTACGGTGGTGGAATGTGTGAAATATACCTGGAAATCTTATTTTGACATCACACGAAACATTAACGGCATTATTCCCGGCTTTGCATCCTTAACAGGTTCTGCTTGAAACGGGTTCATCGCCATACCCGGGGCGCCCGTGAAACCCTGGTTGATCCGATTGGTTATTTCTTCGAATATCATCTTGTAGGCGGTGCAGTGTGGATCAACTCCCTCTATTTCGCCGTTGCTGGGCACCATGGCATTGTATGGGCATCCTCCCCTGCAATAACTGATATGAGCACATTCTTTACATTCCTGGTCCACATAGTCTTTGAACCGGTGCATACGCGCCCATGCATCAGATTTGGCGAGGTCTTCCATCGCAGGGTGGTCATAAACGCTACCCATCACATACTCTGGCATGCCCACAAAGCGATAGCAAGGATATATGCTCCCGTCAGGTCCCACCGCAAAGGTGCTGTCCATGCAATCCACGTAGGTGCAGACAGTGCCACGGCGGGTGAAGATGCATTTGCACAGGTGGTCAATATTCATAACTTCAATCTTATCCATATTTTCCAGATATTTATCCAGAAGGAAAATCAGCAGTTCTCCATACTCTTTCGAATCAAGCACCCAGTCATCAGAGCTTTCAGCACGTAAGGATGGCAGTGCAGGATGCAATTTAAGAGTTAGCCCGTTTTCCAGGAAAAAATTGAAGATATCTTCTTTAAGCTTTACGGATTGTGCAGTGAATGTGCAGATGAATCTCACATCAAGACCATTCTCCCTGGCAATCTTATAGCCCTGCATGGTCTTATCGTAGTATCCAACGCCTCTCTGCCGGTCATTAAGCTCCTTTGGACCATCAAGGCTGGAACCAATCGGGATATCATACGCAGCCAAAATCTGTGCTAATTCGGGAGTCATCTTCCAGAGATTGGTCTGCAGGGCAAAAGCCGGTTGCAGATGGCTTGCACCATCGGACAGTAACGGCAGCGCTTCCCGGTAAAAATCCGCGCCGGCAAGGAGCGGCTCTCCACCATGGAATGTGAAGGTAACCTGATCATCTCGGAAGTCTTTGAGCCATGTAACCACTTCTTTGATGGTTTCAATGCTCATTATCGGGGAGTTTTCCTCTGAACTCCAGCAATAACTACAATTCGAAGGACAGCCCAGTGTTGGGATTAGCATTACGTGAAAAACCATAATAACACCTTTTTAAATCTTATTTTAGCCATGTTTTAACCTTCGCCATAGTATTAATAGTTTTCCTGCATTGGGGTGGTCACATTGTGTGGGGTCAGCTCGAAACTCCGGTTTTCCGGATATCAAAAACCCGGATGAGCATCACCTGTCTTTATCCCGCAACAGCTGTTCACACCGCTTTAGATCCTGAACCGTGTTCACATTCAGCGCAACCTCTGTGTCAGGAATAATCAGGTTAAAATCTGGCTGTTCCTCATCGATTAATCTACCATCAAGGATATTGATGCCGCACGGGACGATCAACTCGCCATCACGATTGAATACCGCAGTCGGACGCTGCCCGAGTTTTGTACAGACATAAAGCGGGGTATGCACCGAAAGCGCAGGCTCTTCTCGCCGGTTGTATGTCAAAACAACCCGGTCAATCAGTTCAGGCGTGACAAGCGGAAGATCCGACATGACAACGAGCACAGGCGCCCGGATGTCAGCTGCCTGTATCCCGTGAACCATGTCCCCTACATAACCAAGACCGGGCGCCGGGATAACCACGACATCCTCACGCGCCGACAGATACTCCCCGGTCTCTGGCACGCTTGGTGACGTCACAACAAAGATGCGCTCGATTGATGTGCTGCGCTTGAGCGTATCTATCATATAATCGATGAGCGGCATCCCGCGGAGTTCGACCATCGGCTTCTCGCCGCTCCACCCGTTTGTAAAGAACCTGCTTCCAACGCCGCCAGCCATCACCACCGCATGCATTTTCCCCGTCACCTCCTGCCACTCTCACCATTCTTGCCCATCTCACCCTTCCCGCACTCGCTGACGCGGTTAAAGAGGTCAACGTGGTATTTCACCTGGCAACAGTGTTCGATCTGGGACGTCACCACGTACGCCTCCTCAAGAACCATCCCAACAGCGATTGTGCCGTGCCCGTGTATGATCACGCCTTTATGTTCACGCAAAAGTGGGGCGGCATTCTCTGCGAGGTCAGTAGTGCCAATGCCGCCTGTCACGACCGGGATCTCATGTAGGAAGTATACGCCCTCGCTATCGACGGGCACGATCGGCGAGTCCGCGATCAAGGACTCAATCACCGCATAAGGGCAGTGTGCATGTATGATCGCAAGCGCCGATGTATTCTGGTATATGGCGCGGTGCACAATCGTTTCGGACGACGCTATTAAGTCCATGCTTGATGATTCGGCGATCCCGACTTTGACCACTGCGTCCTGATCAATCTCATCAAGCGCCGATCCGCTGCGAGTGATCAGCATCGCATTTCCGGTGCGGATGCTGATATTGCCGAAATGTGATTCGACAAGCCCGTATTCTACAAGTTTCTTTCCGAATCGTGAGATCTCTTGCCACATGGTTACCGGGTTATCCTATCCTCGCATCTTTGCATTTATCGATAACAAAACCATGTGGTGTAGGAATAAAACAGTTTCCTCAAACTTGAAACAGTCTTCAAATTTCCCACCATCGCAACTTATAAGGCTCTCTGGTATCTTGAGTTGCAGTGACCAACGCTTATAAAGAGGTTGCCTATTTTATCCGAATCTTCCCACTTTGATTTAGGAGATTTTTCGAGAATTTAGTTCA
>CBDUQO010000103.1:0-7691 GCA_965369365.1 uncultured Methanosarcinales archaeon | reverse complement strand
GGAAGCCAGTCATGGAACTGCCAGATCCCGGGCAGATTCTTCAGGGTGAGCATGCGTTCAGCGTACTCGGTGCGGAGCAGCGCGTTATCGTGGCAGCCGAGCGTGTAATGATCCTCGACTATGCGGTTGCACTCTAAACATCGCAGTCGGTATCTGCCCATACATCGGACTTACTGAACCCCGGGTATATAAGATTATCCAATCTTGAGAGAATTTTAGCCTTATTGTATTAAAATCCGGATGTAGTTGGTAGAATTGTGTTAGAATATGGGTGGGTGCTGCGGTTTGTGTCCTGGTGGTGCTTCCATCTCCTGAGCGTGACAGCCCATATCAGGGGATACTCTTATATACCATGAGTATCATACTCATTATTATCATAATGACCATGAAAAGGGGGTCGTATGGGGGTAAGTGAAAATGAAAAACATAACGGATAACGAACAAATAGAGCGAATTGAACGCATAGAAAGGCTGAAACAAGAGAAAAATGCGATCATTCTTGCACACAACTACGAAAGATCTGAAGTAAGAGCCGTGGCAGATGCCGTTGGCGGCTCTTCAGGACTCACCAAGGCAGCAAACGACGCGAGCGCCGATATGATAATTGTCTGCGGTGTTGATTTTATGGCGGAGATGGCGGTGGTGCTAAATCCCGATAAGAAAGTCATTACACCTGTACGAAATGCGGTCTGCCCACTGGCACAGCGACTTTCGCGGAATGATCTGACTATGGCAAAGAAAGAGAATCCGGGTGCAGAGGTCCTCCTCTATATGAACTCACTTGCGGATACGATTGCCATGGCTGACTGTGTCTGCACCGCCGCAAACGCGCTTCAAATCGCAAGGACGATGGGCGGGGATTTACCGCTCCTGTTCGGTCCTGATTACAGTGTATCCCATTACATACGCAAGGGAACCGGAAAAGAAATTATCACCCTTCCTGCCAGCGGGTTCTGCCCGGTTCACCACAAGATCTCGCTCGTTGACCTGATACATGCACAAGAGCTGCATCCTGCGGCACAAGTCGTCGCTCACCCGGAATGCCGCCCGGAAGTCCAGGATCGCACGGATTATATTGGTTCAACCAGTGGAATAGTCAGATTTTGCAAAGAATCTGATGAAACTGAATTTTTGGTGGCAGCCGATGTCGGGCTATCTGATATGCTCCGGAACGAGGCACCAGACAAGGCATTTTACCCGGTATCCGAGGCTACGATCTGCGCACGCATGAAGGCACCAACGCTTGCGAAGGTGGAAGATGCGCTTATTACAGAGAGGTTTCGGGTCACGGTGCCAAAAGAGATCGCAGATGCTGCGAGAATACCAATTGAGAGAATGCTTGGATTGTCATAACATGCTATGTGCAAACCCATCTGGCAACCAGCATAATCATCTATATATTGTTTTCACGTCCCGACCGGGACTCGAACCCGGGTCCAACGCTCCGGAGGCGTTGAGGATATCCGCTACCCTATCGAGACTTTGGTATATGTGGTTATGATGTGGAGCGGTCTTATCTGATAAGGATTGCGTCTTGCCGGTGGCAGTCGCGCCACCACTGTGTTGGTAAACTCTTCTGCATTTTGTCGATTTTTGGGGTTGCCGGAGTGAATTTGGCAGGATAAAGTGTCGGATGTGCCCGTCAAAATGACCTGATAAGGTGCTGGTCAAAGATCTCGGTAAACACGATCGGTCGGGGATCACAACCAATCTTCGTCTGATAATACGGACCTGTTAATATCGATTCTATTTTTTTAATATCTTAACCTCGCCCACCGTTCCGATATGCACCTCGTCAACATTCAAAAATATCCCGTGCTCAACCACACCAATTATTGCGTTGATTTTATCATTCAAACGCACCGGATCATTAATCGCACCGAAATCGGCATCGATTACGAAGTTTCCATTGTCTGTAACCACCGGACCATCCTTGCGCGCTGCCATCCGGAGGCTTGGGATACCGCCTATCGCACGCACATCCGCATCAACCACGGTCACAGCATAAGGCAAAACCTCGATAGGAACGACGTGTGTGAGTTCGTGAACCAACTTCGCTTCATCCACCATCAGCACCACTCTTTTTGCAGCGTGAGCGACCACTTTCTCTTTTGCATGTGCCGCACCCCCGCCCTTGATCGCCACAAGATTACGATCGATCTGATCTGCACCATCAAGCACGATATCGATCACGGGGTGCTCCAACAACGTTGTGATTGGTATCTTCCGGAGCGCAAGCATTTCTGACTGGTACGAGGTCGGTATGCCCACAATATCAAGCCCATCGGCTACCAGTTTCTCGAGTTCGGATATGGCATAAGCCGCCGTTGAACCCGTGCCGATGCCTACAACCATTCCATCACGCACCAGCGACACCGCGGAGGTGGCGGCTGCTTGTTTTTCGCTGGTGTTCCGGGGTTGGGTTCGATCGTTCATTGTGGCATCTATTAGTGAGCATCCCGGTTTAAGTGTTTCCGCGCAAGACCTAACAGTACTTCACTTCACCCACGATCTTGCTTCTGATCACAGCATCTATCCCCTCGACAGATGCCACGTCAACCAGTATTCCCTTTCGATTGGAATGGCGGAAAAGATCAGAGTAGGCGGAGACGTAGACCGGGCGTAACATGTGGGGCGCAATCCCGCGCTTGTAGCATTACCCTTGAAGCACCGCAGCGACCGGTTTTGGTTGTTGACTCATCTTTTGTGGCTGAATGGAAGAAAATGGTGGCTGGTAAATTTAAATCGATCCCGGAAGTATGTGCTGCATAGACAAGAAAACACAGGTAAAGTCTCGCATGGAAGTACTAACTATTATTAAACCAGTAGGCATATTGGAAACCATGTCAAAAACCATCACACTATCAGAACTCAACAAGTTGCTCGAGGACGTAATCGAATTGCAGGATGTTGTGATTGAGGGCGACCTCGAAATCGAACTTGCCGCGGACGGTGTTGATCAGGGACTGATGCAAGCGGCTGGATATGAGCTTGCGCAGATCGCGACGCGTCTTGGCGGCATTGCCAGCATGTTCGGTCATCCGGTTGGAGGGATGGCGGCACCCACAACACCCGCGCTGCCCGCGATTCCGCAGGAGTTGATCCCCGCATCGTTTGAAGTAGACCCGGTTCCCGAATGGAAACACACAATCGAGGAGGTGACGCTTGGTGCGACCTCTTCTGATGGCGGCACCCGGAAGAGCACGGTAACACTCGGCGGCGAAAACGCGTTGCCATATTACTTTGACGCGCCGATGCCCCATCGAAACTATATCTCCATCGACGTATTTGACATGCCCATTACCATGGCAAAGGCTGTGCGCGTGAACTATGAGGATGTGCTTGACGACCCTGCTGAGTGGGCAAAGAAAGCGGTCTCGACTTATGGCGCGGATCTGGTTACAGTTCACCTGATCAGCACCGACCCATCAATCAATGATACACCCGCGCAAGAGGCGTCGAAAGTAGTTGAGGACGTGCTGCAGGCGGTCAATGTCCCCCTTATCATCGGGGGTTCCGGAAATCCTGACAAGGATCCCGAGGTTCTTGAGCGGGCAGCCGAGGTTGCCGAGGGTGAGCGGTGCCTGATTGCTTCTGCGAACCTGAACATGGACTACCAGCGCATCGCAGGCGCCGCAAAGAAGTACGGGCACGCAATCCTTTCGTGGACGCAGCTTGAGATCAATTCGCAGAAGGAGCTTAACCGCAAGCTGATGAAACAGTGCAACATCGAACGCAGTGACATCGTGATGGACCCAACAACCGCGGCGCTTGGCTACGGTCTTGATTATGCATACTCAAATATCGAGCGCATCCGGCTTGCAGGGCTTATCGGCGATCCGGAACTAAACTTCCCAATGTCATCAGGAACCACAAACGCATGGGGTGCAAGAGAGTCGTGGATGGTCGCCTCTCCGATCAAGGATGACTCCGACTGGGGACCCCGTGAGTATAGGGGACCGATCTGGGAGATCTCAACCGGACTTGCGCTTGCGCTTGCAGGCGTCGATCTCTTCATGATGATGCATCCGACCGCAGTCCAGGTGTTGAAGACGGTGACCGGATACCTGCGCGGCAACGGTGATGGTGGCGACGCTGGCACTGGTGTTGCGGGTATCGCGGACTGGGTCGGCATGAAGATCGAGTGAGGCGAAACCGGGAACATGACATTAGCTGTACATGTTGCAAGCAAAACAGAAAGTCCGCAGGTGTCAGATAGTAGAGCATATCTGACGCTGTGTCTTTGACACACCATTCAAATTCACTCCGCGCAGTCACAAACGTCAGATATCTCCAAGGATATGTAAATACATTATGGAAATCCCAAAAATGGCTGAACAGGAAGGATTGGTAAATTTTTTGCGGTGTATGGTGATTGAAAATGCCCACATCATTTGAAAATTGTTCTGTAGTGCCCAATCCACCCATACAGGATATGATAAACATCCCTAAATACTACGATACGCTCGCATCCGACTACGACTCAAGATTTTCAAATCCGCAACTGGATTACATGCGGACAGTCGAGAACGCGGTCTTGCAGGAGAATCTGGCGGATTTCAGGGGTCTCATTCTTGATGTCGGCTGCGGAACCGGGGAACAGACGCTCGCTCTGGCAAAAGACGGTTTTAGCGTGATAGGGCTTGATATTTCAGCAGAGATGATCCGCGTCGCAAAGAAAAAGTCAGACGAAGCAGGTCTTTTGATACCGTTCATCATCGCAAGCGCAGATGCGCTCCCGTTCAAGAAAAACAGCATCTCGATGTTGACCTCGATGTTTGGCGCGTATAGCCACATTCCTGAGTTTGACTGCGCGTTTTCTGAGATGCACCGGGTGCTCGCAGACGGGGGCAAGGCATTATTTACGATCGTTAACCGGTGGAATCTCAACTGGTGGCTCATGCACACATTCGTCGGAAACCGTGACTGGGTGCGACACGCTCTTAAAAATAAGGATTTCGTGAGTGATGGACTATGGACCTATTATTTTTCGAGAAGGGAACTTGTAAAGAAGATGCGGGGGGCAGGGTTTCGAAGGGCGCGCGTTGGCAGTGTCATGATATTCTTATACCCACATCTGCGCCGCATCGAGAAGGAAATCTCGCTGTACCAGCGGATCTCTGGCAGGATCGAGAACATTGTGCGCTGGGACTTCCCGTTCAACAGCATCGGCTATTATCTACTCGCAGTCTGCACGAAATAGCCCTAAACCCGTTTAGCCCGGTTTTCTCCGGTGACCGATCGGTTCTGTTTCAGACCACCCACAGGATACGCAACAGCGGATGGACCGGGACTCCCTCAATCGTATCTTGACCAAGTTTATCGACGAGCACGGTGATCGCAATCGGTTTCGCACCCGCGTTGGTGAGTTGCCGGGTTGTCTCCACAAGCGTCTGTCCTGTTGTGATTACGTCATCAACGATCACACAGTTCGCACCTTTGACATCTGCGAATGACTGGCTGAAGATGCCGACCGCGTCAGCATTTTCCGTGCCGAACAGTTGCTTATTCGGGTGGAATATTGCAAGTCTGGCATCCAGTTCATTTGCCACGATGCTCGCTAGCGGGATGCCACTAACCGCTATGCCAACCACCACATCAGTGCCCTCGAAACTGCCGATGTTGTCGAGGACCAGATCCACCATTGCATCAGAGACGCACCGCAGCCGGTACGAACTCTCGCCAATATTCCCCAGGTCGATAGACAGATCTTTTGGTGCGCGAACCCCCTCCCTCTTGCTGGCACGTGTCAGAAGCCAGACAATAGTCTCCCGCGAGATATTGAGTTCATCAGCGATCTGCCCGTCAAGCATACCGTTTGCTTTCATTTCAGTTGCCCGCTTGGTCAGGATGTCGATATCTTTCATTTTTACCACCTTTATGCAGCTACGGGCTCGCCGCGATTCGAACACGAGTCATTGGGTCCGAAGCCCAATAGGATATCCGCTACCCTACGAGCCCATGCATATACTTGATCATGTCGTTAAGGTACTGTAAAACTATCGGCTACTTTCATCAGTGGCGTGTCAACATTCTTAAGTGGTGGCGCAAGAAATTTCCATAAATAACCCGCATAAACAATTGATTAGAGGGATTCACATAACAGACACCACCAGCACCGTTAGATTTCTGGATACGACACTGCGCGATGGCGAGCAAACGCCGGGCGTGTCGCTAATGCCTGAGGAGAAGGTATGGATTGCACGAAAACTCGATTCTTTAGGGGTGGATGTGATTGAGGCTGGCAGCGCGATCATGGCGGGTGGCGAGCAGGAAGGCATCCGGGCGGTTGTGCGCGAGAATCTAAATGCAGAGATATGTAGCTATTGCCGGATCCGCAAGATTGATGTCGAGAAGGCTCTCGACTGCGGTGTGGATTCTATTCATTTAGTTGTTCCTGTTTCTGACCTTCATATCGAAAAAAAACTGAAGAAAGACCGTGAAACCGTGCGAAATGAGGCTATCGGGGTTTGTGAGTTTGCAAAGGACCACGGGCTCATCGTTGAACTGAGCGGCGAGGATGCCTCGCGTGCGGATATCAGGTTTCTGAAGTCGCTGTATGCTGACGGAATTGAGGCTGGCGCTGATCGGCTATGCTTCTGCGACACTGTCGGGATACTGACTCCGGAGCGCACCACCGAGATATGTAAGGAACTTACCGATCTTGATGCACCGCTTAGCATTCACTGTCACGACGACTTCGGGCTTGCGACATCGAACACGGTGGCAGCGATCCTCGCGGGTGCTGCGCAGGCGCATGTGACCATAAACGGGGTCGGCGAACGGGCAGGAAACGCACCTCTGGAAGAGGTGGTGATGGTGCTTGAGTCGCTGCACCACATACCAACAAAGATCAATTGCGAGGAGTTGTATACGACCTCCCGCCTCGTAAGCAGGCTCATGGGCGTTGCTGTTGCTCCGAACAAGTCGATCATCGGAGGAAACGCGTTTACGCACGAAGCAGGCATCCATGTACACGGAATCCTTGCAGACCCGTTCACATACCAACCGATATTGCCAGAGGTCGTTGGCAGGGAGCAGAAGATCGTTCTCGGAAAGCATACCGGTAGGGCGTCAATCGATGCCGCGCTGCGCGAGCTTGGACTCACCGCAACAGACGAGCAAATAGGCGACATATTCGTGCGCGTGAAGGAACTCGGAGACAAGGGAATGCGGGTGACCGACGCCGATCTGCAGGCGATTGCCGAGACTGTGCTTGAGGTCTACAAGGAAGCGAAGGTGAAACTCGACGAACTGACTGTGGTATCAGGAAATCGTGTCACGCCAACCGCATCCATCAAACTGATTATAGACGGGCAGGAGGTTGTTGAGGCTGGCATCGGAACGGGACCCGTGGATGCTGCAATTAATGCGCTCAAGAAGGCGATTGCGAATATGCATGACATAGAGCTTGAGGAGTACCATGTCGATTCGATCGTGGGCGGCACCGATGCTCTTGTAGAGGTGCTTGTCAAGATGCGGTCTGACAAAAAAGTGGTCACGGCAAGGGGCGCAAGAACCGACATTATCATGGCGTCTGTCGAGGCAGTGCTTGAGGGGATCAACCGGCTGATGGAGTGATGGTTAGATCATCAACAACTTTCGGCTCTATGGTAATTCGAGTTACAAGCAGCTCGCAAGATGAATTGTGCCGGTGGGTATTGGAGGCGTAGAGATCACGAATGACACGA
>CBDUQO010000102.1:0-7846 GCA_965369365.1 uncultured Methanosarcinales archaeon | reverse complement strand
CGGCTTTGACTTCTTGGGCTGGAACCTTCGTAAATATAAGGGAAAACTCCTGATAAAGCTATCTAAGAAGTCGATTGAGAAAGTCACCCGAAAGGTTAGTGACGTGATCAAACGAGCGAAAGCATGGAAACAGGAGAACCTCATTAACGCTCTGAACCCCATCACCATTGGCTGGTCGAATTATCATCGATCAGTCGTATCTAAAGAGGTGTTCAGCAAATTAGACAATATCGTCCGGAACATGCTCTCTGAGATGAGAAAGGGCTGGCCACCGTCCTCCTCTTAATCTGCGACTCCCGATATGCCTTTTTGCGGCGTCTTGCCGTTTATATGCTTGATATCACATACGCCTAACTCCGCAAGGAGAACAAGGAGAGCATATTGGATCTCCCGAGAACCCAATCGTCACCGTTTGATACCATGCTGCGGTCTTAGACGCCCGCTCGGACGCGCACCACCTCGCAAACTTTTCACAAAAGTTTGATCAAAAACTGTGCGCCTTTCTGCTACGCCGTTGCGAAGGAATCAAAAAACCCCACCCGAAGGGCAATTTTTACCCGGATTCTACATCGCCATACATATCTACTATAATAACAGATTGACGTATGATGATGCGGAGAATCAGTAAAAAACAGATTCACCGGTACCGGACGCTCACAAAAGTTGCGATCAAGTACGGTTTCGGATATCTGGTCGATCGGTTCAATCTCCACCCGGTACGGTCACTGAAGGACCGTGTTGCAAGGGAACCAAAGGTCCACCTTGAACTCTCTGACCCCGAAAGACTCCGACTGATGCTTGAGGAACTCGGACCTACATACATCAAGTTTGGGCAGATCCTGAGTACGAGATACGATATTATTCCGAAAGAGTACATAACAGAGCTTGAAAAGTTGCAGGACACGGTGCCACCATTTGGCTATAGTGAGGTGTGCGGCATCATCACAGAGGAGTTCGGCGAGTCGATCAGCGATATCTTCGCGTCGTTCTCGCATCAGCCGCTTGCAACAGCTTCTCTTGGTCAGGTGCACCGTGCCACGCTCCACACCGGTGAGAACGTCAGCGTGAAGGTGCAACGCCCCGGTGTGAAGGATGTGATCGACGCAGACATCCGGATTCTCCGTGATCTTGCACGTTTTGCGGATCAGCACATTGAAGAGGTGAAAGCGTTCAATCCAGTTGGATTCATAGATGAATTTGAACGCATCATCCACGCAGAGCTCGATTATACGATTGAAGCGCAGAATGCAGATGAACTCCGTGAAAACTTCAGCGATGATGCCACCATTCACATCCCACAAGTCTACTGGGACTATACCAGATGGCAGGTTTTGACATTGGAATTTATCGATGGAATCAAGATTTCCAACATAGATGAGCTCGGTGTGGCGGGCATGGACCGTACAATCCTCTCCCGCAACTTTGCGACATCGTTTTTAAAGCAGATATTCCTGCACGGCGCGTTTCACGGGGATCCGCATCCCGGAAACGTACTTGCGATGAAGGGGCGTGACAATGTTGTTGCGTTCATCGATTTCGGGATGTTGGGGCACCTTGACCGGGCGACCCGGGACGACCTTGTGGACTTCTTCATCGCACTTTCCGATAACGATCCTGACACCATGATCGATGTGCTTGCACACGCAGGCGTCATCAATTACGACGGGGCCAATCTCCCGCAGTTCAGGTTTGAGATATCAAACATGATCAACAAATACTACGGAAAGTCGCTGCGATATGTGAACACGGGTGTTATGATGCGTGAAATGATCGATATGGTCTTGACACACCATGGAACTGTGCCACCCAGCCTCATACTCCTCTCGAAAGCGTTAATGATCGAAGAAGAGGTCTGTTCACAGCTTGATCCTGATTATAACCTAAAAGATCTGGCAAAGCCGTTTATACGGAATCTGGCGCTCCAGCGCATGCATCCGGCGCGGATCATACGGGAGTGGCTACGGATGTTGCCGGGATTCGGGCGGCTCGTGCGTGGGCTTCCGCATAGGATCGACCAGATTCTCCTGCGGGCTGAACGGGGAACACTGCGTCTCGAGTTTGAGCATCACGGGCTTGACCACATCGTATCCGAACTCGATCTCATGAGCAACCGCATCTCATCAAGTATGATCCTCTCTGCGCTCATCCTTGCCTCGGCGCTGATCATCCAGTCGGGCATGAAACCACTTGTCTGTGGGGTTCCGGTGCTTGGCGCCAGCGGGTTTGTGCTGTCGGGCATCATCGGCGCGTGGCTGGTCTATTCCATGCTGCGGAGGGGGCGGTTCTAATGCCCTCGCAGCCGATCAATAGCCTTATATCTCATAACCATGATACCTAAATTCGGTGATCCATAATGGGTGACGTAAAGATTGGATTTGTAAAACTTGGGAATCTTGGGATGTCCCAGGTAATTGACCTTGTTCTTGACGAAATTGCAGCAAGGAAAGGTATTATGGTACGAACGCTTGGTACCGGAGCGAAGATGGGCACGGATGAGGCAAAGGATACCGAGGCTCTAATCAAGCACTGGGACCCTGATTTTGTTGTTATGATCAGCCCGAATGCGGGCGCACCCGGACCAACCGCGGCACGGGAGATCTATAAGGACACGCCAACGATCATCGTTTCAGACGGTCCTGACAAGAAGGATGGACGTCAGGCGCTGAAGGATGCTGGTTTTGGATCGATTATCTTGAAGGTCGACCCGCTGATCGGTGCGAAGAGAGAGTTCCTTGACCCAACAGAGATGGCGTCGTTTAACGCTGACGCTATGAAGGTCCTGTCCGCATGTGGTCCTGTCCGCATGATCCAGGAGGCGTTTGACAATGTGATTGATCAGGTTGCATCTGGCAAGTCAGGAAAAGACCTTGAACTGCCATACATCCTTGGAAGCCCTGAGAAGTGCGTTGAGCGCGGATGCTTCGAGAACCCGTACGCAAAGGCAAAGGCTCTTGCTGCACTCCACATGGCAAACACGGTTGCAGCGATCAACTTCCCTGCCTGTTTCATACACAAGGACATTGAGAAGGTCGCGCTCACGGCAGCGGCAGGTCACGAGATGATGACCGCGGCAGCGGTTCTTGCAGCGGAAGCTCGTGAGATTGAGAAGGTGAACGACACGCTATTCCGCCAGCCACACGCAGGGGCAGGCAACCTGCTGACCAAGACAAAGCTCTACGATAAACCGACGTAAGGTGCATAAACGCACCTTTCTTTTTTTTATGGATGCGATATAGCGTCCAGTCACTCTACGCATCATTTCCATCCAACATCGGGCAGTAATTGCGCAAGATCACATATCAAGGGCTTCTGACAGCTAACGCGGATTGGAAGTTGCAAGGGGATGTACCAGAACGTGGAATCGTGTGTGGCAACGGTGACTTGAACATAATGGAGGTAAAAGCAATGGAAAACGGATCAAGTGTCTGGAAATTGTGCATGATTCTTGGAGTTGTGGGAATTGCTCTGGCTGGATTTATGAATGCAGCATTAGCATCACCACCGGAGGGTGAAGATGATAGCCGAAGAGAGGTAGTATTTTGGAGTCGGTCAGAAGATACAAGCTCAAAAATCAGTCCCTCGCTGGTGCTGAAGATGAACGAAAGACAAATTGGGGATATCGCGGTTATAATAGAGATGAAAGAGCAGCAGAAGGCATCGTTTAATGTCCGGGAGGCAAAAATGTTAGCAGCCAAGTCTCAAACGTCACTGGCAGCATCATTGGAAAAGATGCAGGCAAAAAACATAAAACCGTACTGGATCGCAAACGCAGTGTCTGCAACGGTTCCAGTGCAGAACATGGATGCGATTGCCGCACGCCAGGACGTAAAGATGGTCTATCCGGATGAATCAATCAAACGTATCGAGACTGCGAGCGCCACATCAGGACCGGGGCAAGATGGTAATATGGTGGCAAATCCGATACCGGACGATTCTGGATATTTGCCCAATAGAATAATAAACTACACATCAACATCTTCGGTGGGTGGGGTCGGCGCATCCGGCTATACTACCACTATGCTATATCTCCGACCAGATCTCACCGGACCGCCATACAGTGATTACCTGAGTGAAGAGTGTGAGACTTCGGGCGGGCATGTGAAAGAACATATCTCCGGTGATGGTGACTACCTGATCTGGGGTAACTACACCTTAAAAGAAGATATTCACGGGACGTTATATAGTTACTGGGTATATTTTGCAAGTGAGTCATCCGCAACGTTTGAAATAGAGATCCTTATCAATGGGACCACGGTTGCAGCATTCTCAAACTTAACCGTATTATACGATCCGTATTATCTACCGTTTTCAGAGGAGGTGACTGGCTTGGATCCAACCACCGCCGATGGAGATGAGGTGGTACTTAAAATCACGAAAGTTTCTGGCGGTAATGGATCGGTACTCTTTGGTACCGGGGCGGATTCCCATATTGCCCTGCCATCTATCGATATAGCAGACTATGGCGATGATATCATAAACGCGCCTCTGGTATGGAATCAAGGATATGATGGAAGTGAGGTGAACATTTCGATACTTGACACAGGCATCGATGACACACACCCCGATCTGGTGGGAAAAGTCATTGCAGAAGAAGATTTCACAAACGATGGCACCACAGATGACCTGCACGGGCATGGAACGCATTGTGCCGGGATTGCTGCTGGAAAGTATAATACTGCGACGAACGTAACCGGGGTTGCACCGGGAGCAACGCTGATAAATGCAAAAGTATTGAATGCAACAGGTTACGGAAACACGTCATGGATTTTAAGTGGGATCGAGTGGTCGATAGACCGGAATGTGGATATAATGAGCATGAGTTTTGGAGATTGGCAGAAAGATGGAACTGGTAGGGATCTTGAATCAATGGCGGTAACCAATGCGGTGAATGCAGGATATGTTGTGGTTGTTGCTGCTGGAAATGCTGGACCTGCTGAAGCTACTATTGGACTCCCACCCATTGCGCATGGCGCGATAGCAGTTGCGGCATCAGACAGCAACGATGCGATAGTCGACTTCAGTTCAAGGGGTCCTACAGGCGATGGACGGGTCGGAATCGATGTTGCGGCACCGGGATACAAGATAATTGCGCCAAATGCTTTCTGGGAGGGTGGTGTTACGTATGTCCTTGAAAGCGGAACCTCGATGTCATGCCCACATGTAGCAGGAGCGGCAGCATTGTTGTTGCAGGCAAATCCGGGCTTGACACCAGAGAAAGTGGAAAGAGCGCTTAAGAACGGTGCGGATGACATTGCGGACAACATTGCAGATGACGTTACAGGTGTAACTGCCGGGTCCAAAGTGATATACTATGCCTTTGATGTAGATGACATCGACAACAGTGCCACACCTCTGGAATTGATAGAGAACTCAGAGAATTGGCTTAGAGTGGTGGAAAACCCCACCAGATCCGTATTGATAATAGATGATGACAACGATATCCATTCAGACGACGACCAGAGTGCGGATATGTTTCAGTCGGCGTTTGAGGGACTTGGATATGCTGTAACAAACGAAAGCTCAGATGAGACTTCGTGTTCAACATGGAACAATTATGATATCGTTGTCTGGAGTTGTGGCGATGATGCAACTCCTATATATTACTATAAATATAAAAAGATGCTGATTGATTATGTAGATGATGGTGGACATCTGCTACTTGAGAGTGGTGAGATTGTTTCCTGGATCAAACAACATGGGGGTCAGGTTATAGATCGCGAACTTCGTGAAAAGGTACTCCATGCAACAGCAGATTGGGTATACAGTGATGTTGGCGATTTGACAATAAGCATCGAGCATCCGGTTGCGACCACACCAAATCTTCTTCCCAAGACCGTAAACTTCACACCAACTGCTCCGGGTGATAACTCAGGAGATGCGGACGCGGTCAGGATTTTACCTGATGCTGCGGGCATCTGTAATTGGTCTTCTGTTGCTTACGGGGGCAGTCCTATAACGGAAAGTGTAGCGCGTATATCATACAGCCTGATAGCGTATGAACTGCACGAAAACGACGCAGATGCGGAATGTGATGTCTGGGAGCAGGGTTCTGGAAGATTAGACATAAAAGATGCGTATGATGTGCTAACAAAAGGCATTATGGTCGATTCCCAGTGGATTGTCGGAAACGTACACCCGGGAAGCTACACAAAACGATTTACAGTGGTGAACAACGATGCCCGCGAGAGAAACGTGCACATAACCCGGTCAACACGCGATGCTGGTGATTGGATAACGTTGCCTGAGAATCTAACGGTTCCGGCAGGAGGAATTGCGAGTTTTGATGCGGTAATGGATCTGTCTGATGATGCGATGGGCGCGTATAAGGGCAGTATCCGGGTAAATGACGGAATAGAGGAGATAATAATTCCTGTTTCTGTAAATGTAATATGGGACACTATCAGCGTCGGATGTATAACAGGAAGTGTTGATACAGACTGTGGGGGCTACTTCCCATCCGGGGACTGGGTTTACTACACACTCGATGTTCCTGTTACAACCCACCTGAATCTCTGTCTGGATTGGACAAATTCGAATAACGACCTTGATTTATGGTTATTTAATCCCGGCGGTACACTTACGGACACATCATTCTACGATAAACCCGAGATGATCACTGTTGACAACCCGTTGGCGGGCTACTGGACAGTTGCCATAAATGCGTGGAAACTCCAGACCGCTCAGGAAACGTATGCTTTGGATATCTCAGTATCCGGAGAAGACACGATACCGCCATCCGTTACATGCCCATCCGCAACACCAGAATCGATAGCAGCAGACGGGATCCAGACCACTCGGCTCAATGTGACGGTGACTGATAATCTAAGCGGCGTCGGCGTTGTTACCGTGGATCTGTCTGCAATCGGCGGATCGCCAACCCATGCGATGACCCCAATCGCGGGTGATGTGTATACCACAACCACAATCGTAGCAGTTGGAACCGAACCAGCTACATATTGTCTGTCCGTCGATGCAACGGATAATTTTGGCAATTTGAATACAACCCGGTGCATCATACTTGATGTGGCAGAACCGATCGGATATGGTGTTGATCTGAACGTTGACGTCATGAAACAAACTGTGGCTCCGGAGGAGAATGCAACTTATGTCATGACGGTTCTGAATACCGGGGGTCAGCATGACCGCGTCACGTTGAATATAACAATCAACGAGGCAGATGCTGGCGAACTGAGCAAGACGTTTGTGAGTCTTGCGCCGGGGGCAAGCGAGACTGTGCATCTAATTGTGAGTGATTCAACCGGTGGCGTGTACAACACAACCATAGAAGCAGTATTGGAGGGTGACCCGAGTAAGAAGGATGTAATCACTGTTGAGACAACCGTAGAAACAGAGGCTGTGACAATAATTGCAATCGATGACGCAATCGCTTCAACCGGAGGCGATGACGCTGTTACCCCGGTCGTGATCAACAATGTTGTAAATGCCGGTGTCGTCTGCATTGACATCTACTATGACCCATCTGTTGTCCGGGTGGTTGATGTGGTGGAGGGTGACTTTGATTTCACCACCTCAAGCATCGACAACACTGCCGGTGTTGTCAGGGTCGGTGCGATGCAGGTTGCATCAAGTGGCTTAAACGGCGATGTTCTGCTTGCTGACGTTACACTGCAAGCGAAAGGTGGTCCGGGGAATACAAGCACGCTGAGCATTGACATAAACGAGCTGAAGGATGCCACGCCACAGTGCAACCCCATTCATGCAGGCGTTGAAGACGGTATCTTCACGGTGAGTTGCCTGTGCGGGGATGTGAATGGGGATGGGAACGTGTTGCTGGATGATGCGATATATCTCATGAAACATTGTGCCAGGGAGCCAGGGTTTGAGC
>CBDUQO010000101.1:0-7875 GCA_965369365.1 uncultured Methanosarcinales archaeon | reverse complement strand
GCGGGTTTCAGGTTATTAAGATTATGGTTGGGTATGTAGTCACGTTGTACTTGCACCGGCATAAACTGCGATTTTCGTGCATGGATCAAGTACTTGCATAGCGAGTAGGTGTTTAGCTGAGATGAGTAAACCGCGAGATTTATGTGTTAATCTCATGAAATTTCGTGGTTTTGTAACTACTCAGGTATGTTGATCGGTCTCCCGATTGTGATTCTATCGCGTCCTTGCAAGAAAAATAACCACTGATGGGCGCGAAGGCTCGCGAGAGGAACATCCCCCTCCGCGTCCCTTTGCGCACCCTCGGGTTAAATTCCCTGTTTGGCGCATGTTATGTTCCGGGTCAAGCAGTGCCGGTATCGTGGGGTTGCAGGATACTGTTTTAGGTGCCTCGAGTAGTCTGGTTTTTTCCGTAGCCGCCAAACACATACGATTTTAATGCAATAAGTGAGTTTAATGAACCAATGAACAAATCGCCAGAACATGACCATCTCACAGAAAAGGCATATCGGTACCGAAAGCTGCTGAATGCTGCACTCACTGATCACGACATCGTGCCTGATCGCTCATCACACCTCCACGCTGTTGCAAAAGATTATTTGGTGATGGCAGAATCATACTATAATGATGGTGTCCATTTCCTTGAATCGGATGGCGATTATGTCAACGCGCTGGTTGCTTTCAGCTACGGACATGCGTTCATCGATGCAGGTGTGCGGTTGGGCGTCTTCGGCTTGAGGTGACTAATGGATTACAATGTAACAATGGAAGCGGCATGGATGGTGCGCGATATCAAAAGCGTGGACGATGCTATCGGTGTTGCGATCTCGGAGGCAGGTAAGCGATTCCACCCGAAGTTGTCGTTTGTAGAGATCGAGATCGGGACTTTTACTTGCTCGCGTTGCAACGAAGAGATGGCAGCAGTGATGCTGGTTGCGGGCACCGCACTTGTCGGGATGGTGCTGTCCATGAAAGTATTTGACGCGGAGAGTGAGGAACATGCATCACGGATTGCAAAATCAATGGTCGGGCGCGCACTCAAGGGTGTACCACTGCGGGCGATTGAGGTTGTGGAATGGAACGGCTGAGTGATGTGCTGAAAAACGGCGCGGAGACATGGAAGCATAACCCGGTGTTGTGTGCGCCGTTCCTGCTCATTTTCTTCTTCCAGATTTTGCTTTTAGCGTTCCTATTACTCGGGCTTGCAGCCGTCATCGGCACCGATACGATCACAGGCATCCAGTCGCAAGCATCCGAAATCACACAGATGGCGCAGTATTCGGACACACCGCCAATCGAAGCGATGTCAGAGCTGCTACGCACAATTGCGCCATTCGCAAATATCTTCATCGCCGCAGCCATCGTCCTGGTGATTGGGTGTGCGCTGATCCAGGCATTCTTTTCTGCAGGCGCAATTGGCATGGCAAGGACTGCGACAATGACTGGCACCACCCGGACCCGGGATATTCTCGCGTACGGCATGCAAAGCGGGCGTAATCTGTTTTTTGCCAGTATCGTGATTATGCTCATGTTTCTTGTCGGGATCGTGTTCATGCTTCCCGGCGCATTCATGGTCATGGTCACAGACAGCATCCTTGTGCAGGCGATCATCATGTTCATCGGGTTTATTTTCTTATTTTTATATATGGTTGTCCTATCGATCGGGCTGGCACCGGTCAAGTATGCGATTGTAGTTAACAACGCCGGACCAATCGAAGGCATCACAAGTGGATGGAGTTTCTTTTCATACCATAAAATGGATGTTTTTCTGATGTGGCTGTTGATGATCGTGATATCAATGGTCCTTGGTATGGCAGGGCAGATCTTTTACATAAACCCAATTTTGGTAATGGTCTGGCAGTTTGTCGGCACGCTAATCAATTTGGTCATAGTTATGCCGCTGATCACGGTGTGGTGGACGCGCCTTTATATTAGCCGGACAGTTGTTGCCGGAGACGCACCTGCGTTTGTTGTTACCAGCTACTGACACTAACACGGACACCACCACCACCTTTGCATCCGAAAAGTTTTATCAGTCATCGTTTTAATCGAAAAGATGTAAAGGAGATGACCATGCAGGACACACTTCCAAAGGAATATGATCATCAAGCAGTAGAGCAGAAATGGCGATCCGGGATCGATCAGGACATCTATCGATTTGACTGGGAATCTAACAAGCCACAGTACATCATTGATACGCCGCCTCCATATCCTACAGGGAATTTACATATTGGAAATTCGTTAAACTGGTGTTATATTGATTTTGTGGCAAGATACAAGAGAATGTGCGGATACAATGTAATGTTTCCGCAGGGATGGGATTGTCACGGCTTGCCGACTGAGGTTAAGGTTGAGGAGACCCACGAGATCACCAGACACCAGATCCCGCGGGCAGAGTTTCGGAAACTGTGCATGGAACTGACCGCAAAGAACATCGCAAAGATGAAGGAAACCATGCGGCAGCTTGGGTTTTCCATCGACTGGAACTGCGAATACGTAACGATGGATCCCGCGTATTACGGCAACACACAGAGGTCGTTTGTCAGGATGCACGAAGGTGGCATGGTGTACCAGCGCGATGGTCCCGTGAACTGGTGTCCAAGATGCGGGACCGCGATTGCGTTTGCAGAGGTCGAATACGACGACCGGAATACCATGCTCAATTATCTCTACTTCGGGAACCGGGATATGGAGATTGCGACCACCAGACCCGAACTGCTTGCCGCATGTGTTGCGGTTGCCGTGCATCCTAATGATAAGCGATTTTCACATCACATCGGCGGCACGGTCGGGGTACCGCTCTTTGATTACGAAGTACCCGTGATCGCTGATGCGGAGGTCGATCCTGACTTTGGCACGGGTGTCGTCATGATCTGCACGTTTGGGGATAAGCAGGATGTGCGGTGGTGGATCGAGCACGATCTCCCACTCCGCATGGCAATTGACCGTGACGGAAGGATGACAGGAATCGCAGGGAAATATGAGGGATTGAGCATCGCCGAATGCAAGGAAACAATCACGGCAGACCTTGAATCAGAGGGGCTGTTATACAAGCAGGAACCTCTGGCGCAGAATGTCGGGATGTGCTGGCGGTGTGGCACCCCAATCGAGATCCTCTCAGAGAAGCAGTGGTATGTCAAAGTCGATCAGGACGAAATCCTGAGGACTGCAGACAAGACCGAATGGGTCCCGCCGCACATGAAGATACGGCTTGAGAACTGGACACGGAGCATGGAATGGGACTGGTGCATATCCCGCCAGAGGCTCTTCGCAACCCCGATCCCGGTCTGGTACTGCAAGCAGTGCGGGGCTGCGCGGGTGGCAGAGGAGGAATGGCTGCCCGTTGATCCGACAAATACGAACCCTCCGGAGGGAACCACATGCGAGTGCGGCTCAACTGAGTTTCTGCCCGAGGAAGACGTGCTTGACACGTGGATGGACTCCTCCATCTCGGCGATGTCGGTTTCAGGCTGGCTATTCGGGCGCTCGCCTGATCGGGCAGGAGCAGGAGGATCGTCCGAATCGTCAGGGTCAGGACCGGGCGGGCTGAAACTGCCCACGCAGCTCAGACCGCAGGGGCACGACATCATCAGAACGTGGGCGTTTTACACGATCCTGCGGACGCAGGCACTTGCCGGGGTTGAGCCATGGGAGACGATACTGATCAACGGGATGGTGCTCGGAGATGACGGGCACAAGATGAGCAAATCGCTGAACAACACGGTTGCACCCGAAGCGGTGATTGAGCAGCACGGCGCTGATGCGTTTCGGCAGTGGGCTGCGATCGGCGGATCGACCGGATCAGACATCATGTTCAGGTGGAAGGATGTTGTTGCAGCATCACGTTTCCAGCAGAAGCTCTGGAGCATTGTCAGGTTTGCGCTACCGCATACCAGTGACGCGGGCGATGCCAATGATGCCACACTTGCAGCCATCGATCGGTGGATCTTAAGTAAGCTAAATACGCTGATCATGGATACAACCGACGCGATGGACAAGTACCAGTTCGATCTTGCCGTAAAGATGATCAGGTCGTTTGCATGGGACGTTCTTGCAGACAATTACATCGAACTTGTCAAACACCGGCTGTATGGCGAGCCGTCGCCTGACCGGCAGGCGGCAAGGCAGACGCTGAAGGCAACGATCGATGCGATTGCAAGGCTGCTTGCTCCGATTACGCCGTTCTTTGCAGAGGAAATGTACTCACAGTTACACGCGTCCACTGAAGGAAGCGTACATGAAAGCACATACCCGATCGCAGACGAATCACTGATCGATCCGGATGCGGAGCGTGAGGGCGAGCGGATCAAGGACATCGCTCACGGGATCCGGAAATACAAATCAGAGCACGGAATAGCGCTTAATGCGCCGCTTCAGGACATCGAGATATATGTAGATGCCGTATTCCCGTCTTCTGATATTGCTGGTGCTGCAAACACTCCGGTGCAAGTGATCACCGGAACGCCTGATTTCGAGCATCGGGCAGTCGGCGTCAAGCCTGATATGAAGGTGCTTGGTCCGATATTCAGGAAAGATGCTGGAAAGGTCGTTAAAGCGCTGTCAGGAATCGATCCTGCTGATGTAGCCCGGCAGGCGAGTGGTGGTGGCATGATACGGATAAAGGTTGACTCGGAGGTCTTCGAGGTTCCTGCAAATGCGATTGCGATTGAACGCGAGGTTGTTCTTGGCGGGAGAGCAGTGGATGTGATCGAGGTGGACGGTGCGACCGTTGTGATCACGCGGTGAATCGCTCAAGTTGGCTGCCATAAGGAGAGATAGGTCTTAAAATTTAGACCACTAAGGTTTAGTATCGTGGCGGTTACTACCCACATTGCATGAGACAATGGGATCCGCACGGTGGGCTTACGATATCGCTGTTGACGCACTACAGTGAACATGTCGGAGCATACAGTAATAGGGGTGGCATGAAATCACTATGTGCAGGCTCCGTAACTTAAGTCAGGGGTTTGGTGACTTTGGCGATGGGCACGATGCTTTCGCATGTGTTGGGGGTCTAGCGGGAATCGGGCGGTCGAAATGGTTTTTGGGGGGTAGGCGACGCGAATAGGGTTAGTGGGCTTACCATAAGTTTCATATAAGATGGCTGTGCCATAGCATAATAAGAAGAAGCATTCATAATCCACGAGACGTTAAAGAATATGAAATATAGCTTACGGGGATACGCATGGCAAACAAAAAATCTGGACGTAAGTATGGACGCAAAGATTCTTCTAGAGATGTTAGTATGAATACACAAATAGTAGATATATTAGAAGACTACGACAAAGAGATTCCCATGGGATTTCTTGCAAGAAAACTTTTCAGAAGCACACCTGAAATTCAGGGGTATGTAGAAAAGCTTGAAGAAAAAGGAATAGTTGTGGTTCATAACAATAACATCTCTATCAACCGAGCGGCACTTCTACTTCGTTAAAGTTCAACCATTTTAATATTACATAGCAGTATTATGTCATATTTTTATTATGCTCCACTGCTTTTGGCAGGTATCATTGGATTTGCGATCACTTTAGTAGAACTATTAACTTCAACATATCCTAGGACGTGCAATCTCTTACTAAAAGAATCTTGGAAACTATATATTTATTCATTGATATATGGTGCAATCAGCTTCATGTTTATGCTATATGTGGTGTTTATATCAAATGCTGAAGTTATCAAGTTTGGCGAAGTCGAAGTATCTAATATCTGGATATATTCCATGATAGTTGGATTGACAACTAAAGCTCTTTTACATGTGCGGATTTGTTCTGTGCCATTTGGTTCTGTATCCATTCCGCTGGGTACAGAAATAATTGTGCTATTATTTGAGCCGTGGTTATTAAAAGAAATCGAACTTGATGAGTTTAATGCAACAAGAAAACACGTTGATAAAAGTAAAAACAATTCTACTGATTTAAACGATGTTAAGCAAAAAATAACAAACAATCTACCAACAAGTATCTCTAAAATAAATAAAACAGTATTTTTATTAGATTTGGATGAACAACAAACCGTATCTGAGTCAATGGAACTATACCTTAGAAATTTCGGTATAAAAAATTTTGATAGAGTCTTCCCGTGCTCGAATTGAAAACATGTGTGATCATATGACTCCTATATCCCTATCGCTCATCCCACATCTACTGTGCTTGTCCTCATCACAAATACGCGACCCCCATCGTGATGCCCCGGAATTCTATTCCAGCGGGTCCGTGACTTCGGGAGGCTGGCGTGATGTGTATGGAGGTCGGGGTGGTTGTGTGACTGGAATGGTTTTTGGGGGGTGGATCGATGAGCGCAACCGAACTTTCCAGTGATGGAACAGGATATCCTCTTTCAGAAACTTTTTTTAACTCCCGGAAAAGGATGTACTATTATGGATATGGATATGAATAAAGATAAAATATGCTTTATCATCGCACCGATAGGAGCAGAGGATTCGGAAATTCGTAAGAGATCTGATACGGTGTTTAAACATATAATAGAGCCTGTAGCCCAAGAATGTGGGTATAAGCCGATTAGGGCGGATCACATTTCAGATCCGGGTATAATAACAGACCAGATAATCGAGCATATAGTGAAAGATCCACTCGTGATAGTGGATTTGACAGATCATAATGCAAACGTCTTTTACGAACTTGCCATTAGGCATGTTACGAGAAAACCCACTGTGCAAATGATAAGAAAAGGCGAACCGATACCATTCGACGTCATATCTATTAGAACGGTTCAGATAGATATCAACGATTTGGACAGTGTTGAAGAAGGAAAAACCGAAATACTCAAACAAATCAGATCTATTGAAGGAGGGAACAAGGAACTTGATACTCCAATTTCCACGGCTTTAAGAGAGCAAATTTATGAAGAATATACCCGGCACCTTGCCCCCCCAATCTGGTTTGACATTACTCAAGATTTGCCCAATGGACAACAACGTCATTTGCCTGACGTAGGGTTTGATATTGGTCATCGTGGAGATTCGCTTCCTGTAAAGGTTTCAGTTGCTATACAAGTATTTCTTGGAGATAAAGATTTGGGAATAGTAAAAACATCCCAGTATACTGGTGAGCGTTTATGGAATTTAAACCCACATTTTGGAGTTCGAGGGCATTTTAGCGTGCCAAACGAAGTGGTTGAAAGTACCGAACGCCTTGAGATAAGGGTCAAAGTTATGACTATTGATCAATATGAACGAGAATATCAATTCCTACCACTTGGATGGGTTTATATGAGAGATAGAAATTCATGGTATTTAGAGCCATGCGGAAACGACACCTAACAGAGCGTATTTGGCTACATGCCTTCGGCACTCCGCTCAAATCCAGCGGCGGGACTTTAGATACGCTCGGAACGATAAGCAAAATTCACGCCACCCACAAATGAAAGTTGCATTCCATTTCAATGCCGATCTTGAAGGCTTTAGTGGCTACTACGGGACTCCGATCAAAGAGATGTGTTTTCGCATCTTACTTGCGCAGGATCCTTCTCAGTTGCACTTCAGGATATTTTGTGGCGATCTTCTTATCCGAGATGCTGAAAAAAGAGATAAGTTAATGCGTGGCTTATTGCGACCACCGTGCCCCCTCTGGCAATCACTACATCCTGATTTCTCTGAGCTGATGCTGACCCATAGGATATATGTTCTTGTGTTCGAAGGTATTGGAAACAAGATTTGCGATGTTCTCCACACAACTCTTGAGGACAACGAAGCCTACTTGGGGGCTCTGCAGGTCCATGAGGCAAATCCTATTCATTGGGTTGTGTACGGGGCTTATTTGGTGCCCTCGTATCGTTTATTAGGTAAAGAACTCCGACTTTTCTACTCCATGGGCAAAAAGGGCACTCGCGACGAACGTATGGCTGAGCATTGGCGCAAAT
>CBDUQO010000100.1:0-7930 GCA_965369365.1 uncultured Methanosarcinales archaeon | reverse complement strand
CACAATTGTGTTCTTCGTGATATTTTCGCAGATCGTTCTTGCCAATGATTTTATGTGGGACATGTCCGGGTCATTTGACTTTGTGACCGGGGTTGGGAGTGCGATTATGACAAAATCGGCGTTCTTTATCTCTTTCGGATCATATGTGAATGAGATGTTCCGGTTATTATTTTCACCATTCAATCCTTTAATCTTGCCCGCATCCACGTCAAAGCCGATCGTCCCCAGATGCTCTGAGAATGCGAGTGCAAGCGGCAGCCCGACATAGCCCAGCCCGGTGACGCATACTGTTTTGCTGCTTAAGTCATTATTCATTTAAAAATTTCCCAAAAAATCCTCAGTCCACTTAACAATCTTATACTCAATCTCTTCCGGAGTTTCTACAATCCATGCGGTTATTCCAACCGTAATCAGATCATCAAAACGCCCATCAATCGGATGGTTGGAAAGGATCAGCGCTGGCAGTGCCTTCTGCAATACCCGTCTGAAGTTACAAATGGAAATGGAACAATGTCGACATCGCCACGATTATGGTTCGTAGACATTCCCCTCTTTACTATCCCAAAATGTGTTTCAGTGTTTGTTGTTGCAGCAACAAAGAGCGCTCATCGAATTGAGTCTCTTCTTCAGCCAACAATCCAAACCGCATGCCAGCCTTTAACCATAGCTTCTCGATGCGTCGCATTGGAATTGATGAATGTCCTTCTTCCGCGATTTCTGCATATAGCGCCATCTTCTATCCTCCACCTCTATGTTCAGTTTATAACTCCTCGTTTTTAAACTTTGCATAATCCCCGCCCCAAATACAACATAGATTTAAATGGTTGCAATTCTTATCATGGAAGATATGCAACAAGATATCGACCTCATCATGCGCGCCACAGAGGCGCATCACGCATGGTATCGGGACAGCCTGCCCATGATCGCAAGCAACAACCTGACAAGCAACCGGGTGCGGCTCCTTGCGGCAACCGATCTTGCACACCGCTATGCAGAGGGTGTGGTCGGGCACCGGTTCTATCAAGGCTGCCAGTACATCGATGAGATCGAGGCAAAGACCATAACGCTTGCACAGGATCTGTTCAGGGCGGAGCATGTCAATGTGCAGCCAACTTCAGGCGTTAACGCAAACATCGCCGCTTTTTTTGCGCTGGCGGACCCCGGAGACACGATTATTTCCCTTGAAGTACCTCAGGGCGGGCATATCAGCCATGTCCGTTACTCAGCCGCTGGCGTCAGGGGTTTGCGCGTGATTGCGCACCCGTTTGACCCTGAGATCATGAACATCGACGTAGACCGCATGGTTGCAAGGATTCGCGAGACAAAGCCGCGTATTGTGCTTCTGGGGGGAAGCCTCTTTTTATTCCCGCACCCGGTTCGCGAGGCGTGCGAGGCAGCCCGTGAGGTGGGTGCGAATGTTGTCTATGACGGGGCGCATGTGCTCGGGCTTATTGCGGGAAACTGCTTTCAGGACCCGCTGCGTGAGGGCGCGGACGTGATGACAGGATCCACGCACAAAACGTTTCCGGGACCGCAGGGCGCGGTGATCTTCTGTAAAGAGGGACTTTCGAAAAAGATCGATGAAGCGGTCTTCCCTGGCACCGTCAGCAACCACCATCTACACCATCTTGCAGGGCTTGGGGTAGCACTTGCAGAGATGATCGAATTTGGCGAGGATTACGCCTCAGATGTGATCGCAAACGCGAAATCGCTCGCACAATCGCTCTATGAGCGGGGCTTTGATGTGATTTGCGAGCCTCTTGGATTTACAGAGTCGCATCAGGTCGCAGTCGATGTTACACGCGCTGGAGGCAGTATTAGGGCTGCAACAAAGCTCGAAGAGGCAAACATCATCGTAAACAAGAATCTCCTGCCCGGAGATCACGTAAGTGTCACAGTTGAACCGTCCGGAATCCGGATCGGGACGCAGGAACTGACTCGCATTGGAATGGGCGCATCGGAGATGGACGCGATCGCTGATTTCATGAAGCGGATCGTGCTTGACGATGAATCGCCTGAAAGCGTCCGGAACGATGTGGTTGAGTTGAAGGGTGGGTATCAGAAGGTTTGCTACTGTTTTGATGATACTGATGCGTACGGATTTCCTATGCTCCGATAATCCTCGGCGATGCCCGTTTTGTTTCAGGAATGATCCCAAGCTCGCACCCGAAGCCCCAACAGTCGTTTGTTGATCCGCCGCGGCAGGAATCAAAAACAGAGGTTGGCAGAGGCGCGTAAAGTGTCGAAGTGCCATATTATTCAGCCAAAAAGTAATATTTTGGGGTCAAGTATCCAGGGATCGTGCCGTTTCAGGACGGTGGGGTGGGGCCGGAGGTGGCGGGATGGTGAGAACGGCGACTAACATTCACATCATTGCCACGGCGTTGATAGCATCACTGTCAATAATCGTTTCTCGTGGATAGATGACCATGCCAGTGTCAGTGATCGCGTACGGTCGCAGCATATCGTCGTGTTTTCCGCCGCGCATCTTTAGGACCTCGATCGCCCGTATCCTGCCCCCTGACACGCGGACCACGTGCATACGAATAACAACCTCCGAGAGGTACTCTTCCACGCTGAACGATTCATAAGCCAGCGCTCCTGAAGTGATCTCGCTCGAGAGCATTGTCGTGCAACCAAGGTTTTCGAGGTTCTTGATCAGTTCCATTATGGCAAACCTTGCCTGAAATCGCTCCTGTGAGATTTTTAGCGAGGTGATTGAGTCAATGAAGATGCGCTTTGCACCAATCTCACCAACACGGTGTTCAATGTGTTTGCTCAATGTTTCAACGATTCTTGCCCCGACGTCAAGGTGCATGTCACTATCGCCATCCTGCTTAGGGATATAATGCGAATAAGCGACCGGATCGGCATGTATGACCCGCATTACGTTTTCTTTGACCTGGCGTTCGAGATCCCATCCAAACTGCCACGCGTTTCTGATCACCCGTGCAGGGCTTTCATCGAGTGTGACAAATACCCCCGGTTCCCCATACTCCGCGGCGCCATGGTGCAGATATTGTATCCCGAGCGTCGTCTTCCCTGAGCCCGGACCGCCTGTGACCAGGACGATGTCACCGCTGATGAAACCGTCTGCGAGCATTTCATCAAGTCCGGGAATACCGGTTGGAACCCTGCCCATCACGACGTGCCCTCTTTGAACATGGAAATACCGCTACTCGTGTTTGCAAGGAGCTTTTGTGCAAGATCCTGATACTGCCATGAACCAAGACCGCAATCAGGTCCGGCATATTTGATTGTATCTCCAAACCGATCGCACGCCCGTTTGAGCCGTTTTGCGACCACTTCCGGCGTCTCCATCGACGTCACGATCTCGTCGAGCCTGGATGTCTCCTTCCACACATTGATCTGGTATCGTTCGTTTAATTCAGCCGTCATGCCAAAGATGTCGGTTCTTGACACGCCGACCCGCAGAAACGTGTCATACTGCTCGAGATCTAATTTTTCGACCAGTTCGAGATAATCCGGGTTTGCTGCGGACTCCACACCGACAACGTTGATCGAATCAGACTCACATGCGATATTGTAATGCAACGGCGAGTGCAGGTGGATCTGCGTATCGACATTAGATGATTTCGCCGATAAATCGAGCGTACGGATGATCTCGTCGTCATCGAACATGATATCCGGGTTAATGCCGATACTTGGCTCATCTATGCTGATCAAGGCGACATCAAAAGACGATTTCATGTCAAGCGCCCTCTTCACGAACCGGTCGACGCTTCGTGCAAAGAGTTCGAGTATGTCAGAGTATTCGGTGCCGCCGAACTGTTTCAGGTACAGCTCGATCGCGCCTGTGATGCAGACCCTGACCTTCAACCGCTCCCCATTCGCCTCAAAATACTCTTTTGCGACCGGTTCAAGTAGTTGCAGTTCGATTATATCTGCACAGTCTTCTTTTACGAGAAACGGCGTCTCAGCAGACGTGGGATCATTGATGATTCCAAGAAACTGCTGGTTCATATCCTGAAACTGCGGATACGCGGGTATCTCGACACCTGCAGCGATCTTCTGGCGCATGGCATCGCAGACGACCTCGCTGACCTCGTCGTACCG
Source organism: uncultured Methanosarcinales archaeon (assembly GCA_965369365.1). Lineage (GTDB taxonomy): Archaea > Halobacteriota > Methanosarcinia > Methanosarcinales > Methanogasteraceae > Methanogaster_D. The sequence goes on along the minus strand of CBDUQO010000100.1, from coordinate 3,853 downwards.
TTTGTCTGCAAACGCCTGCTGAACACGGTCTTTTGCCCCCTCCGGGAGTGGATAACTTCCAATGTCATCGAATATGATATCCATGATATCTATTTATGTGCGTTTTGGTGATGTAAATATATCGGATGGCTGCCGGCTTTGTGTTCTCGTGGAGGTTGGTATGAGTGTGGGTGTGGTACTGAGCCCCATACCGGGCATGCCGGGGACTTGGGCGCCATTAGAACCAGAACCCGTGCCCGAGCATACACAACGCCACGATGTTTGCGATCATCGAGACAAAGATTGCCGCCCGGTATGATGACGCCTGCAAAAACAATCGCCCGCCTCGCTCTGGTGTCGGGTTTCGCACAAAATCGGCTGCCTGCAGCAGCATCCAGCACCCGCCAACTCCTGCGCCCGCGAAGTATAGCAGCCCGAGGTGTGCGGTGTACCCGATAGCAAGCGAAAGCGCAACACCGCACATCCAGCACACCATCACAAGTTTAGAGGTCACCGGCACGCCAAAAGTCACCGGGAATGTGGGTGCACCGCGGAGTCGGTCACCCTCGATGTCACGTGACACGCCTGATAGTGTGAACCCCCAGTCAGTGATGCAGATCATGGCGCCAAAGAGGATTGCCGGGAGCGGTAGCAGCACGCCGGCTGGATCACTTGCATACGAATGCACGGCACCAATATGCAGCACGCCGGCAGGATCAAACGCAAGCCATACCCCGATCGGAACAAGCCCGTACGCAATCCCCACCGGCAGAAAACTTAAGAATGTGGCGCGTTTTGCGATTGCTGAGTATGCGCTGATCGCAATTGTCGCAGCAATCAGCACCACGAGTGATTCGAAATTTAAGTATAGCGCAACGGCTGCTGCGGTCAAAAAGAGAATAAATGCATATAGAAGTGCCCGTTTCTTTGTGACATCGCTTGCAACAAGCGGGCGGTCGGGCAGGTTGATCGTGTCGATATCGATGTCGCAGCAATCATTAAATACGTACGTACTGGCAATCGCGCAGTATCCACCAATAACAGCTATCACAAAGGGGAACAGCGGCGGAAAAGCACCGGTCAGCAGATATGTGGCAAGAAGCGCGCTTGACGCGGGAAGTGCAAGGTCCATCGCAGCGATTTCGGGTCGAAGCAGTGTGATATAAGGTTTTAGTTGTTCGATGATATATCTGCGATACATCTGAAGATATCTGAAGATTTTTGAAGTATATGCCTCTTTTTCGATATACAACGGACGCTTTTTTCCCATATAATACAAATCCAATGATATATTATATCATTCCCTGTGCCAGAGATCAATAAATCCGGGACAAGGAAAACATAACTTGAGCAATTATTACTAAATATCCTCCATCTTCCGGACTGCTGAATTGATCTGATACCAATGTTAATGATTCCCCGGGCATACTAATTATTGATAAGTTAAATCAGAAAAATCGGGGAAATCAGAGAAGTTTGAAATATATGCGTGCGTCCATTTAAATCTTCAATCCACTCGCAATCGGTAGCATCAAGTGCAAATTCTAATGTTCTCATGACATCTTCCGGCTTTGGATTTTGCCCTATAAATACATTTCGACAGGGGGCGGGGGACTCCACAATGATTTTGGCACTTCTCAGCGTACCATTCAGCGTACCATTCAGCGTACCATTATACCATTACTGTAAGCGCACCCGGGCAACATGGGAAGATGCTTGCGCAGTGGAATGTCTATAAATATAATGAAATCGAGTATTACATAACGAATGGCAGCTAAAACAATATCCGAAATCAACGAGCGGATCAGTGACGGCAGCGCCTGTGTCCTCACAGCAGAGGAGATGACCGAGTACGTGCGAGAGAACGGGGCAGGGAAATCTGCGCAGGATGTCGATGTGGTCACGACAGGCACATTCGGGGCGATGTGCTCATCAGGCGTATTCTTAAATTTTGGGCACTCTGATCCGCCAATCCGGATGCAGCGCGTGTATTTAAACGATGTCGAGGCATACTCCGGGATTGCCGCGGTCGATGCATATCTTGGTGCAACACAGCCCTCCACATCGGATGAATCGTACGGCGGAGGGCATGTAATCGAGGATCTAATCGCCGGAAAGAGCATTGATGTACATGCCGAATCGTCCGGAACTGACTGCTATCCGCGCAAGATGCTGGACACCACGATCACAATCGATGATTTGAACCAGACTATGATGGTAAACCCGCGAAACGCATACCAACGGTACGCTGCCGCAACAAACTCAACAAAACGCACCATATATACATATCTGGGCACGATCCTGCCAAGATTCGGTAATGTCGCTTATTCGGGGGCTGGCGTGCTATCACCAATCTCAAATGACCCCGAATTCAGGACGATCGGCACAGGCACGCGGATATTTCTCGGAGGCGCGAAAGGGTATGTGATCGGCAACGGAACCCAGCACGATCCTGACAATCGGTTCGGGACGCTGATGACGTGTGGTGATCTTCGGGATATGGATACAAAATACATTCGCGGAGCGGCATTTCACAGATACGGTATCAGCATGTATGTTGGCGTCGGTGTACCGATCCCGATCTTTGATGAGGCTATCGCAGCCGCAGCAGGAGTCAGCGACGCCGAGCTTATGACGAGCGTTTATGATTACGGAATTCCCCGGCGGGACCGCCCCGTGATCAGGGACGTTACTTATGAGGAACTGAAGTCAGGGATCATAGATATTGACGGAAAAGAGGTGCGGACTGCCCCGCTTTCGAGTTTTCATACCGCACGGATGATTGCTGACGAACTGAAAGGGTGGATTATGGCTGGTGAGTTTTTTATGAGCAGCCCAGCCGGGCAGATCATGGCACACGGCACGGCAAAACCGATGCGAGAGATTCATGAGCAGCCGCTTGTGCGGGACGCGATGTCGGGACGGGTCCACACCATCGGCATAGATGTGGACATCAAACACATAGCCGAACTGATCACAGAGGGTAACTTTAATCACCTCCCGGTGGTCTCGGATGGCGGTGCCCTGATCGGGATCGTCACATCGTGGGATGTCTCAAAAGCGGTAGCCCACGGCGAGACTGGTGGTGTCAGGAGTTCTATGACAACAAATGTGATCACAAGCACGCCTGATGAGCCTGTCGAGATTGCGGTGCGAAAGATGGAACGACACAAGATTTCGGCGCTTCCGGTGATCGATGATGACCGAAAAGTCATTGGGATGGTTACGAGCGGCGATCTAAGCAAATTGCTGGTGCGGAGATGAGGGTGATGGTGACTATGAGCGCGATGATGACTATAGTAATGGTGGTAGTATGAAGATGGTCGTTTGCATTTCATCGGCGGTCCACGATCCCGTGCTCGCAAAAGTGATCCTCAGCACAGGCGTCGCGATCAACGTGGATCGCGCAGACCTCGATGCAACGAGCGGCGAGATCGTGCTCGAGGTGCCGGCAGATTCTTGCGCCCGCGTTGCAAGCGCATTTGAGCGAGAAGGTGCGTCCGTCTCGGTGCTTGAGCATCCGATCGTCAGAGACGATGATGAGTGTGTGCACTGCGGCGCGTGTATTGGCATCTGCCCGGTTGCTGTCTTCTCGTTTGAGCCGGACTGGAGTGTTGCAATGGATGAGTCAAAGTGCATCCAGTGCGGGACGTGTATAACCGCTTGTCCACACGGCGCGCTGGTGATTGAATCGGTGTGAAATGTGGGGGATGGGGAACTTCGGTTTATAATTACTATACCCGAACTCCGCACAAAGCACCTCCACATATTCCGGAACTGTCTGCGTAGCCTTTTCTTGCTTGTTGGGCTGATAACCGCACTTGCGAAGAATCCGCTTGACGATTACGCGAATTTGAGCGCGGGCGTTCTCCCG
>CBDUQO010000099.1:0-7964 GCA_965369365.1 uncultured Methanosarcinales archaeon | reverse complement strand
CCACCCCACCACGAGGCATTATCTGGTTGGATAAACAAAGAGTGATAAGATGATCTTAGGAAAATTGACCGAAGTTCCACAGACTGACCCGAGCAATCTGCTCCGGTTGAGGGATAGCGTCTATGCTGATGACCTGTTTATAACCGCAGTTGCACATCTTAATCTTTTTTCATGGCTTGATAACAATCCGGCAGAAGCAGATCTGCATGGGATTTGCTCGTCATTGCAGATTGAAGAAAGACCCGCGGAGGTGATGCTCACTCTCTTCAAGTCACTGAACTTGATTGAAGAGAAAGGCGGCAGATATTATCTGGCTAAACTTTCAAAAGACCATCTGGCTGAGTCATCTCCGTGGTTTTTAGGACCCTACATCTCTTCGTTGAAGGAAATACCTGTATGCGATGAGATGTTGAAGGTTCTGAAGACCGGCAAACCTGCAAACTGGAGCGCAAGTAAGGATGGAAAGGAGTGGTCGCTTGCAATGGCGGACGATGATTTTGCGGAAGCGTTCACCGCGGGCATGGATAGCCGCGGTGCGTATCTTGCCCCGATTCTTGCAAAAACAATTGATTTATCAGGGCATGACAAGCTGCTGGATATTGCTGGCGCATCCGGCATCTATTCATCGGCTATCGTATCCCAACAGCCTCATCTGTCAGCATCGGTCTTTGAAAAGCCTCCGGTTGACCGGATCGCCAAAAACGCGATAAGTAAAAGGAATTTGTCCGATAAAATTGGGGTGATTGCCGGAGATATGTTCAGGGACGAGTTTCCTACCGGATTTGATATTCATCTGTTCTCTAACGTTTTGCATGATTGGGATATTGGGGCGGTCAAAACGCTGCTCGAGAATTCATACAGGAATTTAAAACCGGGCGGCATGATCCTGATCCACGACGCTCATCTAAATGCAGAAAAAGACGGTCCTCTGGCAGTAGCCGAGTATTCTGTTCTGTTAATGTTTTTAACTGAAGGGAGGTGCTATTCAGTCTCTGAAATGGAAGAAGTGCTGGCTGAGGTTGGATTTTCCGAAATAACATACGTGCCAACAGTTGCAAACCGGAGTGTGATTGTAGGGAACAAGCCAGTGTGACCCCGATATATGCATAAAATCGCCGACCCACATCACAACACTTGATATTGGGGTGGATAATGGCTTGGGGCAGCTAAGCGTGTTTTGTGATCGAATCCGGAAGCTCTGTTTATGTTGAACAGTTAACCTTAAAGATGATTGTTAACCATTAACCAGAAACACGTTAACAATAGGATCGATACCATGCCAGCAGAACACCCCGGAGTAAGACCGATGGTCTACGCATCCATGTTTGCAGCCCTGACTGCGGTTGGTGCGCTCATACGAATCCCGATCCCGATAAGTCCTGTGCCGCTCACGCTCCAGGTATTCTTTGTGCTGCTGACCGGGCTGGTGCTGGGCAGCAGGTGGGGTGCAACTAGCATGGCAGTGTACGTGATGCTCGGAATCATAGGTTTCCCGGTCTTTTCAGGTGGTTCGTCTGGAATCGGGGTTATTCTTGGACCTACGGGTGGATATCTAATCGGGTTTGTTATGGGTGCATTTATCACAGGGTTAACCGTTGAAAATCTCGGCGGAAGTACGATTGCCATGATCACTGCTATGATCGCCGGTCTTACAGTGATTTATGCTGCCGGAGTCCTGCAATTATTTATTATCGCAGATCTACCATCCATCAGAGAAGCGGTCCTGATTGGCGTTCTGCCATTCCTGATCGGAGATACGATCAAACTGGTTGCTGCATTTGCTGTAGCTAAGCGGATGGGGAATATAATGGGGCAAAATGAAGCATGACGGCAGATAACAGCATATAATAATATATACTGAGATATAATGAGATATAATGAGATATAATGAGATACACAGGATATACAGATGATTGAACTGGAAGATGTGCACTTTTATCGCAAAAAAAAGCCGATTCTGGAGCGTGTGAACATTCATATCGGAAAAGGCGAGTGTATTGGCATCGTGGGAGCCAACGGCTCTGGAAAAACAACGTTTGCCCGACTTCTGAACGGTCTACTGCTTCCACAGAAAGGAGTTGTCCGGGTGAACGGAATGCCCACCAGCGATTCTGAAAACCTGCTTGCGATCAGAAGATTGATAGGGATCGTATTCCAGAACCCGGACGCCCAGGCAATTGGCGAAACCGTGGAAGAGGACATTGTATTTGGTCTTGAGAACCTCCGCGTCCCAAAACCAGAGATTGACAGTCGAATCGATAAATATCTAAAGATACTCAGGATAACGGGGTTGAGAGATCGAAATATTAGCATTCTGAGCGGGGGACAGAAGCAATTGGTGAATCTTGCCGCAGTCATGGCGATGGAGCCAGAATGCATCGTGTTAGACGAGCCAATCTCAATGCTGGATTCGTGTAGCCGTAAGCACGTGATCAAGACCTTGTCCGGATTGAACAGTGCGGGCACTTCGATCGTCCTGATCACGCATGACCCAAGCGACCTGGTTGACTGCTCCAGGGTCTTCACCATCTTGGGAGGTAGAATTTCGCAGACCGACCCTGAAACCCTCGTTGCCTGCAAAGATATGGGATTTGGATTTGGATTTGCAAGACCTACGGGATTGGAGGTTGCCAGGCAATCAGAACCACGTAGCGAGGGGGTTAAAGTAAACGTGAGCCATATCTATGAGCCGGACACCGAGTGGGCGACTGCTGCGCTAACTGATATCAACTTCACCATCGAGAAGGGGAGCGTCACCGGAATCGTCGGTGGGATCGGTTCAGGAAAGTCCACGCTCGCAAGCCTCATCGCAGGTCTTGATACGCCCACCGCAGGCAGCATTGACATGGACGGCAGACCCCCGGAACCCGGGAAAAACGTGGCGATTCTATTCCAGCAACCTGAAGACTTCTTTTTTGAAAAAACAGTACGAAAGGAGATGAATTTTGGGTTTAGGATGGTGGATGTGCCAGAGGATGAAATGCAGGCAAGGGTGCATTCTGCAATGTTGCAGGCAGGTCTGGACATAGAGATTCTTGATCGTTCACCATTTCAGCTCAGCATAGGGGAGCAGAGACTCGTTGCTCTTGCTTTAATACTTGCAATAAATCCGGAATACATAGTTCTTGACGAACCCACCGCCAGCCTCGATTTAATATCAAGAAAAAAGGTTCTGGATGCTATCAGGGAAGTTGCAGGAAGTGCGACCATCATCTACATCTCACACCACATCAAGGATGTCATGGACATTTCAGACCGGATTGCAGTGCTGAAACAGGGGAATCTGGCATTCACTGGCACAAAAAGCCAGTACCTGACATGGGCATCCGGGAGACATGAAGCGGAGGGGTGGTGACGTGCTTACTGGCTATAGAAAAGGGCATTCGTGTATCCATACGCTTGATCCGCGCACGAAACTGCTTGCAACTGTTGGAATCGGCATCCTGGTATATATAGCAGGTCCTCCCGGACTCGGGCTTATGTCCGTCTCAATTCCTGTACTGGCGCATATAGCGGGCATGCCAGTCATCAATCTCCTGAAAAGGCTCAAACCGATGCTGATATTCTTTGTTGCGATATTTATAGTCCATCTACCCGTGGAAGGTGGCATATACATAGGGATACTTGCCATAGTGCGATTTGCACTCTTGATACTCTTTGCCACAATACTAATCCACACAACCAGCCCGTCCGAGCTGAACATGGCTCTTGCATACTTTCTAAGACCACTCGGAAGGCATGGCGCCGATGTTGCATTTATGGTGCGGGTGGCGATGGCTTTCATGCCAGGGCTGATGCGTGATAAAGAGACCATTCTACGGGCGCAGACAGCAAGGGGGTACAAACCAAAAGGTTTAACCGGTTTTACCGCTACGATGGTACCACTCCTACGCAGATCATTCAGAAAAGCAGATGAACTAGCTGACGCTCTTGAATCGAGGTGTTATCATCGGGATCGAGAGTGTTATTACTATAACAGGGCGTTAATCGGTCGGGACTGGATCTTAGTCGGGGTGTTTGCCGGGGGGCTGGTTCTGGTTCTGGTGTTGTATCTGTATCCGGGATAGCATGCATCTCGCACGATTTTTTCACAAAAAATCGAGTAAAAACTGCCCTCCGGGTGGGGCTGGCGATGTACTTTTTCATGAATCTCATGTTTAAAGGCTCTTCGCGATTTCAAGTGGGTGACTGGAAATCAAGCATACAAAACAGAGCAGAGCCAGTTTAAAAGATGCCCCAAAAACCAATAGCATTAGCTAACTTCGTATGGTCCCTAACTGAAATTGTACGTGTTTAGCTGACCACGGGATTACACAGATTTCCACGAGAAAGTAGGAGGCGGCAGGATATAACGTGCAACCATATCACCGATATCTTCTTGTGTCAATCTCGTAAAATCACGTGGTTTTTTCGCCTCGTTAAACACATACGAATTAAAGATTAGCACCCATAACACCCACAATATCCACAATACGCAGAAGATACAGCAATGTGACCAGTATTGGTTGATGAATCAGGTAGATTGCCAATGAATGCCTTCCTAACAGGCAAAACAATCCTATGAATTTAAAATTAGAGCAGTCCCAAAGGTTAAATTTACGTGTGTAGTCCGGATATAGTAAATTTCCAAAAAACACCCCGATTAGAATCACCCCGAACCATGGAACAATTGGGAAGTAATCAACAGTGCAAAAGTGGTCTGGCACGAATCCCAACCACACCAACCAATAAAAACTAAAAGTAAAGTTATTCAGGTGGATTCCAAGAGATACGATGGCAATACCCAGCAATAAATTCAAATAACGGAGTTTTAAGAAAGGGTATACCAGAATAATCGAAATTCCAATGAGATGAAGTATCCCGAATAGAACAAAACCCTCCCTCAAAAAGATCCAGGTTGCCAGGGTAATAATTAAACCCCACGAAAATATCTTTAAACCTCTTTTGAGATATTTTAAGTACAATTTTTGCCCCGAATTCCGTATCTTCCCGGATCTTGAAAAACGGAGAGTTAAGGATACACCAACTAAAAAAATAAAGATTATAGCAGTAGCACGTCCAAAATATAGCCAGAAGCCGGAGTGTATATTGAGATTGTATCCGCCAAAATAGGTCAGATCGTAGAGCAGATGGAAGATTACCATCATGATTATCGCAAGTCCACGCAGGAAATCTATTTCCCAAAACCGCTGTTCCGGATGCTTATTCATTGAAATGCTACGGCGTCTTGCTGTATATTGTATTTCATACTACGCATATCAAACAGAATCGCCCCCTTACGCGCCTCTGAACTGGACTGATCGCAATAGGTCGGTTCTTGATACGATGCCCACCATCCGCCCGCGATCCACAACGATTAAGCGACCCACACCATTCGATGCAATGAGCTTGAAGGCATCGAAAGCATCTGCCTCAGCTTCGATTGCGATTATCTCACTCGTCATAACATCCCTGACCCTGATTACGCTCCGCTGTTCGGGCGTCCTCCTGACATCCGCGAAGGTGATCACTCCGAGCACGGGAGACGCATCGCTTTCCTGCACCGGGTAGCCCATGTGCTTGGTCTTGAACATAACATCGATTAACTGGTCAAGCGTCCAGTCCGGAAGTGCATGAACCACATCCGGAAGACCCGTCATCAAGTCCCGCACCTTCAAGCCCTCCAGAGTGACTGAGATTGCCGTTGCCTCACCCTCACTAGCTGCACCATAGTAGATGAAAAAGGCTATGATTATAAACAATATCCCACTACCATCCAACGTCAGCAACCCAAGGATCCCCATCATAATTGCCATGCCTTTGCCTATCGCAACCGCCTTTCTGGTTGCGCTAATATATGGAATGCGTGTAGCAAGCAGGGCACGGAATATCCGCCCCCCATCCATGGGAAACGCAGGGAGTAGATTGAAGATACCGAGTATTATGTTGTAGAATGCGATTATGCCCAGCATTATGAGGATGCCGTTCTCAAATGTGCCCCTTGCAGGGTTTACCTGACCGAAGAAGTCGTAGATGGCATAAGCGATGATGCCTATTGCCAGGCTGAAGGCTGGACCTGCCGCCGAGATCCATGCTTCCATCCGCGGCTCCTTTGGGATCTCTTCCATCTGGGCTACGCCGCCTATGATGAAGAGGGTTATGCTCTTTATCTTTATGCCATAGCCCTGCGCCACAATCGAGTGGCTGAGTTCGTGAAATATTAATGTTGAGAAGAAAAGAACCGCTGTTGCCATGCTGAATAGATATTTGACCACTGCCGGGGCATCCAACCCGCCAAAACCGACGATTATGCCATATCCTTCGATTTTAATATCGTAAATCGCAAATCCATAGACGAAGAAGATCAGTATCAACAGAAATGTAATATGCAAACGTATGGGTATCCCGCGGATGCTGCCGATCTGGTATGACCATTTCATCTTGTTCTATTCTCCGGTTTTATTCATAAGCGATTTGAGGCTGCGGATACTCCACGTCTTCATACTCCCGATCTCGGGAACGTCGCAGCATATATTCGTATACCGGCTCTTAAAATGATGCTTGCAGCAAGACTCGCCCGGTGCCACCATTGTGGATGGCTATGATCAGACGCTCACGCGGCATGTTGGGAAGCCTGCTTTCGAGGTGACTATTCCGGTGCATAAAAACACCACCCGGTGTGACTTTGCTATACTGGCGCGGCTTGACCCGGAACACAACCTGCGCCAAACCTGGAATTTAACTGCCGAGTACCGGAGAGGCGGCGATGGGGAATACACAGCTAACTTCTATTGCATTCCTCCTCCGCATTTCGCGGTTATTTTTCTTGCCGGAAATTGCCGGATCGCGATCGGACGACCAATCTATATACCTGAGTAGTTACTCTCAGAGGGGATTGATAGCGTTGCACAGTTATTAAAGAGGATTGCCTGTGATTATGGAATATCCGGAATTTCATGACTATGATTCATCGTCAATTGGGGCACCTGGATTCCCGGTTACCCATACAAAATAGCGAAGAGCCCTATTATTGTAGATCTGGTGGGGTAGCAAATAGTATATAAAGAACTATTGATAAACCAGAAAGTGATAAGCGAACTTGGGCAAAGAAACAGCTACCTAAAAAGATGAAAGGTGCTATTGTCTTGTGCGACAAGCCCAATATCAAGTGAACCGGAGATTGTAGCAATGAAAAATGCTCCACCCAATCGTGTTGCCGCGGTTTGGAGTAATAAGGATCTCCACATCAATGACCGACATTCAACAATCACAGGAAAAAGAAACGCACAGAAGGGGATTTGATGAAAATACATACACTCAAGTTACACAATTTTCGCAAATTTGCTGACAACACATTTAGATTTCACCCACAGTTTACGGTTTTGATTGGAGAGAATGCATTAGGTAAGTCATCCATACTCGATGCATTGGCAGTCATGCTTGGAACATATATTCCAAAATTTCAAGATGGAGTTATGGGGGGCGGAATCAAGAAAAAAGATGCCAGACTGAGAATATTTGAAAAATACGACCAGGTCACACTGGAACAACAAAAACCAACATTTCTGGAAGCATGTGGAACAATACACGGGGAAAAAATCGAATGGAAAAGAAAGTTAAGCGATCGGGGCAAAGATGCTCGCGATCTTATTCTGATTGGGGTGAACGATTCGATGGCTGTAGGTGATGGGAAAGATGTGAATTTACCTATTCTACTGTACTATGGGACTGGTCGACTGTGGGATATACACCGAAAAGTCCCAATCGGAAAACCTGATTCAAGACTGGTTGGTTATCGGAATTGTCTGGACCCCAAGTCAGACCACCATCTTTTTGAGAAATGGTTCAGTCAACTCGAACTTTCCGCCCTCCAAACTAATAAAACGATTGAAGTTTTGGAAGCTGTCCGTGGCGCCACAAAGATATGCATCCCCGGCGCGAAACGTTTCTATTATGATGTGGCAAACGGCGCATTGATGATCGAG
>CBDUQO010000098.1:0-8014 GCA_965369365.1 uncultured Methanosarcinales archaeon | reverse complement strand
GGAAGTGCCGCTTTGAATTGAGTAAACACCTGATACTGCCATGTTTTTCGCATAGCATTGAAAGGAATGTACTTTTGATGGATAAAATTGTCCTGTTTGTCAAATCCACCTTCTGTCACGAGTACATGAAGGTGAGGGTTGAATCCCATTTTCTTGGAAAATGGGTGCAGCACAACAATAGCACCTGCCGTCAATCTCCCGCCTCTGTGCCTGTATGAGATCGTATCGTTGATTGCTACAATCGCAGCATCCATCAAGACCTTCAGGAGAAAACGGTTGTTTTTCATTTACGAAAAAGTATATCGCCAGCCCCACCCGGAGGGCAGTTTTTACTCGATTTTTTGTGAAAAAATCGTTTTTCACGACTGGCCACAGAGCATCCGGGATTGTGAGTACTGCGTGTCGATGAGGTACGTTGAATAACGCGTTTTGGAGAGATTTTGCCCATTTGTCTGTGTGGTTTTTGCCACAATTCGAGCAGATACGACTGTTACATCCGAAATGAACTCTTAACATGGTTCCGCAATGTTCGCACAGGTATGTGAAGAAGCCGCGACTCTCATCCTTGCATGAGAGCATCTTGTTGACTTCGTTGATCTCAACGTCTCTGAGGTTATCCTTTTCCACTATACGGAACGCGCCCCAGTTGTGATTGTCCTCAAAAATGTGTCGGACGGTGAGAGGGGTATCTGTAAGGAGACAGGTGAGAAATGCGATGATGTATATTCCGAGGGAGGGGGTGTCGAGGTACACCGGGTGTATGTATGGTTGATCTTGGTAAAAAGGGGTGTGTATGGGGGTCTGAGTTTATAGTGTATATACCACGAGAAATATCATCCTGCTGACAGATGATACCTACCTTGGTAAAGTTGCGTCCAAAGAAGGAGTTGGGAATGTGTATGATCTGAAGAGCGTGTTGGAAGCAAACATAATCGAGGGGGAAATTGGGGATCGGGAGGAGTTGGAAGAGATTATTGAGAGTTTGAGGCAAAAGGACTATTATTTATTTGCTGAAGATGATTTGAGAGAGCTTTTCTCATATTTCACGCACAAGAGATGATGAAAAAGACTACGCCCTCATCACATACCCCCTGCTCCACCATGTAAAGTGGTAAGGTGGAAAGTGGCTACGTTTCCTCGATGAGGCGAAAGCCAAAGTGGCGGTGGCGGAAGCCCGGGTCGTTGAGGCCGCGGAAGGCTGACCGTCAGTACCCGGCATCGTCGCCCCAGCTGCCGCCTCGAAAGACCCGGTAGGCGCCATCTCCGCTTTCCCACGCGCTGCCATCAGTCGGCGCACCGTCATAGTCGCTGTGGTGCTTATCCTGTACCCATTCCCAGACATTGCCGTGCATGTCATACAGCCCGTAAGGATTGGGATTCTTTTTCCCGACCGGATGCGTCTCATCGCCTGAGTTGTCATCATACCACGCATAATCGCCAAGTTTCGATTTAGAATACCATTTAAAATCGCCGAATGAATATCTCGTGGTGGTGCCAGCCCGGCATGCGCATTCCCATTCTGCCTCGGATGGAAGACGGTACGTCTATGCCCTCTTTCTCATTGAGCTTCCTGATGAATTCCTGAACATCGTCCCATGACACCTGCTCAACAGGTAGGTTATCTCCCTTGAAATACGAAGGATTGCTTCCCATGATTTCTCGCCATTCTTTCTGTGTGACCTCATATCTGCCCATGTAAAACGCCCTTTCTATATTTACATGGTGAACTGGTCCCCCACAATCCCACCAATCCGTTCCGTCTTCTGGCGAACCCATCTCAAACTCGCCCGCAGGTATCAGCACGAACTCCATCCCGATGGAGTTTGTGATGGTCTCATGATCGGCGGCTGGTGTGGGCTCAGGCACAAACGCCCAGCACCCCCACCAGCACCACACCAAGCACCAGCACCACCGCCATAATCGTCTTCTGCGAGATTCCGCGGTCATGTGGTGCACGCGCTTCTTGCTCTCTTCTCAGGCGCATCTCTTCCCGTGCTGCCCTCTTTGTTTCCCTCTGTTCAGCCGCTTCTTTTGCTTTCCGCTCCCCCTCTTCCCTGCAGCGGCGTTCCTCTTCTCTTGCGTTCTCCTGCTCTCTCTTCTGTCTTTCAGCCTCTTCTCTGGCTTTCTTCTCTCGCTCTGATTTCGCCTTTCGCTCTCTTTCCTTCTTTTCCTCTTTTTCCCTCCGGATCCGTTCTTCCCGCTCCCTTCGCAGCTTCTCCTGTTCTTCTCTTTCTCTCTTCTCAGACTCTTCACGGGCTTTCCTCTCCTCTTCTTCTCTCTTTAGACGCTCTTCTTCCTGTCTCGCTCTCTCTCTCGTTCCTTCCTCTCCCCCTCTTCTCTCGCCCGCCTCTCCTCCTCCGCATCCTCTTTGATCTCGGTGCGCTGCACCACACTTCCCTCGATATTCACAGACGCCCCCCCACCGGCAAAGGTCGTCTTCTACACCACCGAATCGATGATGTTTATGACCTGCGCCTTCTTGATGATCCCGATTTCTCTTGCTTCGGCACTCAGGACGAGATGGCGCAGGTTGTCCATGATCTCATTCAGAAAACCGTTTAAGCCGTGGCTTTTGTCCGAGTTTGCACGCAAGAGAACCTGAGTTACGCTGTCATACTCCTTGACGACCGCGGTGAGCAGGTAATACGCCTTTTCGCCGAGCGCATCGCCTGCAAGGTAGAGTATCGTGCCGTTCTCTATCAGAAAATCATCCACATGGTACAGTCGGTTCTTGCAGGTGTGGTAAAGGAAATCCACGACTTTATCGACTGTGATCCCCTCGAAATTGATGCCGCGCGCTTCTATGTATCCGGAATCCAAAAGCGTGAGAAAATCAGCCCGCGTGATCGATTTTTCCTTCAGGAATGGGCAGACGCAATGCACCTCTTTGGGTTGCATCTCCAGTGTATGCCGATTCCACTGGTGGTCTTTGTAACGTATTGTTGCTGCAATCTCTTCTTTGTGGATGCAGCCACGCGGTTTTAAGATGAATTTTGCTGTTCGTGGGACAGTGGGTGGTATCGTGTCGAGTTTTTGGACTTTACTGCCCTCAAGATCAAAGAGAGACTCGCTGTAGTCCAGTATGACCTCAACATCTAAAATGGCGGACTCGCTGGTGTTGATCACCCTGATCCCAAACCTGACGTTGTTGTCCGGGAGGACTTCGTATCCGCGTTTTATCTCGATATCCGCCATTTCGCAGTCACAATGTACGCATGGCAGATATTTAACACTGACTCGGTCTGTGGTCTGCCTTTGGGGATATGGGTTTGTATGAGGACTGTCGCGGTCATCGCCTGCACTTCACGTATGCCTAAAGTCCCCACAGCCCGCGCCCCACTGACCATCAGAGCGCCAAAGCGCCAAAGCAGCATCAGCCCGCCGCCCACCAGCATGCTTGATGTGATCGGCTGGCTCGGGATGATTGCGGCAAAGACCACGTTGCTTGCGAGCTCCAGGAGCGAGATGATGCTCGCATTCCGGGCTCTGACATACGCGAAGACACAACTGTGGTAAAGTGTCAGACTCGCAAAGCCTTGTTGGAAGAAGACCGGAGAAGTATCAAGTAGACACCATCTGAGATACTAAATCCAGCGTCTCCAACGTGGTCCGCGGCTTACGCTCCCACTACATGAGTCCTGATCAAATTGGTGGTCCCGGCAGAGAAGATGGGTACGCCTGCTGTTAGCACCACCCGGTCACCTATGTTCACGAACCCGGCATACACCGCAGACCGTATCGATGCCGCAACCATCTCGTCGGTGTTCTCAGTCACCAGCGGGAGCATCTGTGGAACAACGCCCCATATAAGCGAAAGCCTGCGGAATGTCCCTTCGTCAGGAGTTACAGCAATGATTGGTGTCTTGGGGCGGTACATCGAGACGATTCTTGCCGTGCTTCCCGAGTATGTGGTAGTTATGATCGCTGCAGCATCCAGATCCTGCGCAAGCTGGCACACAACATGACCGATGCCCTGCGCGACCGAGAGCGATACCATTTTTACACGTTTGTGCACGCCACCTCCTGATGACGTGGGTTCTGTGATCTTTGCGATTTTATCCATCATATCAAAGCTCTCGATTGGATATTTTCCGGATGCGGTCTCGCCTGAGAGCATGATCGCGTCAGTCCCGTCCAGTATGGCGTTCGCAACATCTGTCGTCTCGGCGCGGGTCGGGATCGCCTCATGGATCATCGACTCGAGCATCTGGGTGGCGGTGATCACGGGTTTTCCTGCCATATTAGCCGCCCTGATAAGTTTCTTCTGCGTAACCGGGACCTCTTCAATCGGGATCTCAACTCCAAGATCGCCTCTTGCCACCATAATCCCATCAGATGCCTCAAGAATCTCTGAAAAATTATCAAGTCCTTTTTTGGTCTCGATTTTGGAAATAATCGGAATATCCACATCATGTTCCCGGAGCGTCTGCTTGAGATTCAGGACATCGGATGCCGCCCTGACAAACGAAACAGCGATGTAATCGACTCCCTGCTCTATGCCAAACAAGACGTCCTCAACATCTTTCTCAGTGACGCTCGGCGTCGAGAAATCCGCATCCGGTACACACACACCCCTTCGATCGCGGATCGTGCCCCCGACGACGATTCTTGTCTCAACATATCCGCCGCCGGTTTTCAGAATCGACAGCCGGATCAGACCGTCGTCGATCAGAATCATCTGACCCTCCGAGACTTCCTGATCAAAGAACGGATAGTTCACAGCGATCATCTGCCGGGTCCCACCGCCAGCGCTCGTAGAATTAGTAGAATCCATGCTTGCCGGGTCTGTGCAGATCGTCAGGTCATCGCCGGCATGTAAGACCATATCACCGCCACCCGGATTTCCAGTCCGGATCTTCGGACCCTGGATATCCATCATGATGGCAGTATGGGTCTTGTTTTCATCTGCCAGCTCTCGTATCATCTGTATCCGATCTCTGTGCCATTCATGCGTACCATGCGACATATTGAGCCTGACTACGTCCACCCCATGACGAATCAACCGGTTCAGGACGTCACGCGACTCGGTCGCAGGACCGATGGTGCATACAATCTTAGTTTTTCGTCTATGAGTCATAGTTCCCACGTACAATTCTTTGTACATCTTCTAATATATGGTTTGGCGTCCGTGGAACTGTGTGGCAAAGCACAGAATCGATTGTGATCGTGGTAAAACCGGTTAACTCCATACTCACAAAATGAGCTTTTGTGAAGGCACCTACGTAAGTATTACAATGCCCGTACACCGAGTATAAGCCATGGTCGAGTCTCAGATATCACCACTCATCGCATTTGCCGCGGGAATTGCAAGCGTGCTGTCGCCATGCGTACTCCCACTACTACCTGCAATCATGGCATACTCTGTCGAAACTGGAAAACTACGACCCATAGCGATTGTATCGGGATTATGCATCTCTTTTACGACGATGGGTGTGATAACGTCTGCATTCGGCTCGGTGGTCTACAAATACCTCATATATATGGAAACTATCGCCGAAATCGCCATTATCTTGCTTGGACTGGTTATGATCTTAGATCTCCCGATTTTTGATAGATTTGGGACGCTTGCGCCGAAGAATATGCCCCGCGATGGTTTGTTCGGCGGTCTGCTACTTGGAATGTCGCTTGGCATCATCTGGATCCCGTGCGTCGGTCCGATACTTGGCGGCATCCTGACAATGGCTGCGCTCGAAGGTAACGTCCTGTATGGGGGGCTACTGCTCTTTATTTACTCGCTCGGGCTTGGCATCCCGATGCTTGGGGTAGCCTATCTTGCCAGCGCATCAACCGGGCGTATCAGGGCGATATCAAAGCACAGCAGGGTCATTCGGAGGATTGCAGGATGCGTGTTGATTATGTTTGGGATCGGGATGTGGATGGGGCTGATATGATAGGGTATGTTGAGTGGCGCATTGTGTGGTGTGTGGGGGGAGTGAACTGGGCGTAAAATGGATCGTCGCTTTTATTATCTTCGTTCTGCTGGCTATAGTCGTGTTTCAGGTCGCAGTGGACCCCACTCGCGAGATACCTGATCCATACTACCAGGCTATCGGACCAAATATCACGAGCGAAGCCGAACTGCGACAGAGCCTCCCGCTCCTTGAAGGCGAATATCAGGAGAACTATTTCGATTGCTCGGAGATGGCTGCGCTTATTGAGTGGTATCTCGAAGGGCATGGCGTCGATACAAGGATCATCACAGGAGAGCATAACCAACCACACAATATATTGGTTGGCGGGTTTGAATATAAAAACAGCACCGGAGATCATGCGTGGGTCGTATCAAACATATCTGGAACTGTCGTTCTCATCGAGCCGACCATGGCACGCATCATTCCGGAATCACTTGAACAATACTACATTCCTGATGGCAGTTACCGCGACATCTATGATGTGGTGGACTCAAGCAGATGTGCTGACGAATATGACTGGTGGACTGTGGTGGAGATCAGTTCGCCCATGCCATTTCCAACCCCGATCCGGTTACCTCCGATATCCGGGCTTGAATCGGATCTCTTTGATCTTGCGAACCAGGAACGCGAGAAAGATGGGCTTTTCGCCCTGAAATGGAACGATGAGATCGCAGGTGCCGCCCGGGCGCACAGCAATGATCTTGCCAGCGCCGGGGGCGATGACATGAAACACGCACCCGCAGACATATTGAATGCCAATGATATCTATTATTTTGATATTACAGTCAGCCGCACGCTTTCGATGCCAGGTCCTGTCTATAACTATGAAGAGTTCATGAAAAACTGCATCGATGCATGGGATAACAACGAAACAGGGCAGCAGACCACTGAACCTGAATTCGACGAGTCAGGGGTGGGCGCAGCAGTGGATCCGGATGGGACTGTGTATATCACCCAGGTCTCGATCCGGCGGATTCACTGCGGCTACAAGAACGCGCCGTGCTGCACAGAGCAAGGTTATTATCCATGGTGCTATAAACCATGGAAATGCAATCGAGGAATATGCAAATAACGATGGCGAACAGGTAGATACTCATGGCGATCCGCGACATAAAACCGACAAGGTCCGAACTCATAGAACTGAAAAAGAAGATCAAACTCGCAGGGGGCGGACATAAGCTGCTGAAGATGAAGCGCGACGGTCTGATCCTTGAGTTCTTTGAACTGCTCAACAAGGCAAAGGATGTCAGGTCTGATCTCGATGCCGCTTATGCGGTTGCAAACGAGAAGATCGGGCTTGCAAAAGCCGTCGAAGGCACAGTCGCAATACAATCAACAGCATTTGCGCTCAAGGACATTCCAAACATAGAAATTGCGAGCAAGAACGTGATGGGCGTAGTGGTTCCAAAGATCGAGTCCTCACAGATAAGGAAGAACCTGTGCAAACGCGGATATGGGATCATCGGGACGAGTTCGTGCCTTGATGAGGCGGTGGAGGCGCACGAGGCTCTTGTTGAGAAGATCATCGTTGCAGCGGAGATCGAGACAGCGATGAAGAAACTGCTTGATGACATCGAACGGACCAAACGACGAGTCAATGCGCTCGAATTTCGGGTGATACCTGAACTGACCGATGCAGAGCGGTTCATCGAACTGCGCCTTGAAGAGATGGAGCGCGAAAACACATTCCGGCTGAAAAGGATCAAGGCATGATCGATCTTGAGAATCCAGAGCTTCGTGGGAAACTGCTGCGGTGGGCATGGCTTATCTCACTTGCCATGCTCGTGCTCGGATATGGTATCATCTTCTGCAAGGTTTTAGAAGGCTTATAAGTAATAAGATTGCCGGGGGCGTCGTCACATATCTTAATATGAGTGGCGAGTGGATATATAGCCTACTAAAGAGTAAAGCAGAGGGCTGAAAACGGTATCGAAACTCTGCGTTCATCCGCGCACTCTCCGGTGATAACTCACTTGGCTTTCGGAAGTGCCAGTTTTTTGATAAAACTTTTGTGAGAAATGCCATTCGGGCGAGGCTGGCGATATACTTTGGCTCTATGGTAATTCGAGTTACAAGCAGCTCGCAAGATGAATTGTGCCTGT
>CBDUQO010000097.1:0-8054 GCA_965369365.1 uncultured Methanosarcinales archaeon | reverse complement strand
TGGGCAACCTCTTTATAAGCGTTGGTCACTGCAACTCAAGATACCAGAGAGCCAAAATCGTGCGGCAAATCGCCATCCACCCAGTCAACAGATCCTGGCTCATGCCCCTCGACCGCAATCCCGCGACCAATCGCATCAAGAATCTTGCGGATTGTCTCAGCGACCTCTTCTACCGTTTTGCCGGTTGTATCGATCTCATAGACCATATCGCACCCGCACCATTCGATCGCCTCGACAAGGATCACGTCGATCGCCTCAGCCTCAACGTTCTCCGAAATCTTTGCCTCGCGATACCCTCGCCCCTTAAGACGCATCCCAAGTTCGCCCGGGGATAGACGGAGCACGATTGCAACATCGCAGACATGGTGCGAGAGATGCCCCTCAATTACAAGATTTTCGCCCCTGCCCTCTGCAACCTCACAAATACGATCGTATACCACGTCCATATCAGCGATCAGGGAGCCCCGCTCTCCGTCAACGCCCCGGTGCAGCCCTTCGTCCTTGATGAGTCCATTCAGATCGAGCACCCCCCCTATAAGAGCACATGCGGATGTCTTTCCGGTTCCGGGCGTGCCTGTGATTCCAATGATCATTGTTATGTGTTATGGTTGTGACCGCACCTTCCGCACCAGACTCCGCATCGCATCAGCGACCTCATAACCGGATGCGGCCCAGTGCACGACCGCGCCATCGATGCCATTTATCTCGACAAGCCCTGCCCGTTCAGACTGGCAGCAGCGTGCAATGAACGGCTTTGTGATCGGATATAATCCGCTGGTCTGCGAGCAGATGTTGATGAATTTGTAGTGGATATTCGGAAACCGCTGATCAAGGATCATCTTCGAGATGTCGCAGCCGATCAGGGTGGCAGGCTCTGTTATCTCCTCGCTGTCAAGGTACCTCCCGGCAAGTCCGGATGTGAAGCAGGGGAATACCGCATCATCACCCTCAAACTGCCTCAGGTCCAGGATGTTGTGCGTAAATACAACGCCGAGTTCTCCAAGCAGACAGTCGCTTAGCGCTCCGACCATGTAGGTGAGCCAGCCCGGAACAGGCGGCACCACATCGATCACATCGATCTCGAGGAGGTCGCCCGGATCCGGTTTGTGCACGAACGTGAGGTGCTGGTCCACACTCTTGAATATGACGGTGTTTACAGTGTTAGTCTCGTATTCGCAGGCTATTTTCACAAGTCGGGTCCGGTTGTGCATGTTCACGAGTTCGTCGTGTTGTGTGACTTCGTCTCCTGATGCTACCTGTGTTAACTCAGTAACTCTCTGGAATAATCCCTCTCCTTTGCTTGTTACGGTGTAGATAGCACAGCCATCTGACGCAAAGATGATCAAGTACTCGGAGAGGAAGTACATCTCGGACTCCTTGTTCCGGATGGTCTTGCGGCGCAGAAGTTCATCGTGCGCCTCGGATAGTGTTTTTGACGTGCGGATCACGCCGACCGCTTTATATTCGGGTGGGAAGATCATGAGGATTTATCTCGTTTATCTGGCTCATGAAAATAAATTTTTCATCCTGCTGTTGTGCAATTATGCTGTTTAGTCCGCAATAAATCTTTTCCCGACACACAAAGATACTTCAGAAGGATACTCTCAAATTGTGTGCTTTGTGGGTGGACTGCTGCCAGATGTTGATAAAACACATATTCCCTGGAGATTTTTTATTATTTTCCGGTTACCATGGGTCGTCTTACGTAAGCACAACTGTTAGAATTGAGCGCCATCGATCTAAAAAGTCATCCACATCGTTAATCTGTGAAATCCATGTTAATCTGTGGCTAAAAGTGTTATTTGCCACATATTAACACTGATTTCGGAAGTCCAATCGCACCACTGTTTGCATGATTGGTATCGTGCGGTTCAACCAACCATAATAAATTAAAAAGTCTCATTCCCTGCAACCACAACTGATTTGAAGAGGTGCGGGAGAGTAATTTACCATGACGACGCAGCCAAAAAAGAAAAAGACGATGCCAAAGCTCTCCAGGGTCACAGACTACATCTGGGACGTCCCCACCGACTTTATGGAAGGGATGCGGGTGCCGGGCAGGTTATTCCTGTCTCCAAGACTGCTTAAGGGACTGGAAATCGATACACTTTCACAAATCGCAAACGTCGCAACCCTCCCCGGTATTCAGAAGTACTCAATGGCGATGCCTGATGCACATCCGGGATATGGCTTTCCTATAGGGGGTGTTGCGGCATTTGACGCAGAAGATGGCGTTATTAGCCCTGGCGGAGTAGGTTTTGATATCAATTGTGGCGTCAGGGTCATCCGCACAAATCTTACCGAAAAAGACGTCCGCCCGAAGATCCGAAAACTGATCGACGCACTCTTCCGCGCAGTTCCAACCGGTGTTGGTGCAAAGAGTAAGTTGCGAGTTTCAGACTCCGAGTTACGCCGGGTTTTTGAGGAGGGGGCAGGCTGGGCTGTCGAAGAGGGCTATGGCGTTGCGGATGACCTCGAGCACTGCGAGGAGAATGGAAGAATCGAGCTTCCTGGAGACCTCCTTGTGAGCGACAAGGTGATGAAACGGGGAAAACCGCAACTCGGGACGCTTGGGAGCGGAAACCACTTTCTGGAGGTGCAGTGCGTACGTGAGATCTACGATCAGGACATTGCGGACGCATTCGGGCTGCACGTTGGCGACATCACGGTTATGATTCACTGTGGATCCCGGGGCGCAGGACACCAGATCTGCACAGACCACCTCAAGGTGCTCGGGAGAGCTGCAAAGAAGTACGGAATCGAGCTTGTGGACCGGCAGCTTGCATGTGCGCCCGTGCAATCGAGGGAGGGACAGGCGTACTTCACGGCGATGTGTGCCGGGGCAAACTATGCGTGGGCAAACCGCCAGGTGATCACGCACTGGGTCCGGGAGACGTTTCGTAAGTTCTTTGGGGATGTCGAGATGGATCTTGTCTATGATGTGGCGCACAATGTCGCGAAACTCGAGGAGCACGTAATCGATGGAAAGTCGCAGATGGTCTATGTGCACAGGAAAGGCGCAACCCGGGCATTTCCTGCAGGGCACCCTGATGTCCCGAAAGCATATAGAAGCGTCGGGCAGCCTGTTTTAATTCCAGGGAGCATGGGCACGCCGTCGTACATCCTATGTGGCATGGACAAGGCGATGGAACTCACGTTTGGGAGCGCATGTCACGGCGCAGGAAGGGTCGGAAGCAGAAAGGCGGCAATGCGAAAGTTCAGAGGAGAAGAAATCGAAAAAGAGCTGCTTGCGAAGGGGATTACGGTTAAGGCTACGCATCCGAGCGTGCTTGCAGAGGAGGCGCCCGCGGTGTATAAACCAAGCGATGTGGTTGTGGATGTTATGCACCAAACAGGGGTTGCACGTCGGGTGGTGCAGGTCGTGCCGATCGGGGTTGCGAAGGGGTAGGGTTGTTCTATGATATAATCCGGTTGTTTTGTTGCACCGTAGCGTCACATAGTTAAAGTGATGTGCAACCGATACTATCCACACGTATGACGATATCCCAGGCACACAAACGGTACGAATTCAAGCGGCAGCTCGAAGAGATGCGCCGCAAGACCGGGAAGGGCACCGAACTGATCTCGCTCTATATCCCTTATGATAAACTGATCTCCGACGTGACTGCACAGCTCAGAGCAGAACACGGACAGGCTGCAAACATCAAATCGAAATCCACACGGACGAACGTGCAGAGCGCACTTGAATCAGTACTTGCCCGCCTTAGATATTACAATAAACCTCCTAAAAGTGGATTTGTAATCTTCTGCGGAACACTTGAGCTTGGCGGACATCGGACAACACTCGACACGATGATCATCGAGCCACCAGAGCCAATTACCTCTTATAAATATCATTGCGACTCTTCTTTTTATCTTGAACCACTCGAATATATGCTTGTGGAAAAAAAAACGTTTGGACTCCTCGCCGTTGACCGGAGGGAGGCGACCGTGGGGCTTTTGCGTGGCAAAGTTATTGATGCACGCAAGCGCATGACATCTACGGTTCCCGGAAAACAGCGACAAGGTGGTCAAAGTGCAAAAAGATTCCAGCAACTGCGCCTCATCGCAATCCACGATTTTTACAAGAAGATAGGTAGCGGCGCAAGCGAGATATTTCTAACCATCGATCATAAAGACTTCGAAGGAATTTTAATTGGAGGACCTTCACCAACAAAGGAAGAATTCCTTGAAGGTGAGTTTTTACACCACGAACTGCAGAAAAAAATCATAGGGTTATTCGATATCGCATATACTGACGAATCAGGTCTTCATGAGCTTGTGGATGCTGCATCTGACGCTCTGCAAGATCTGGATGTCGTCAAGCAGAAAAAGAGTATGCAACGATTTATGCAGGAACTGGTAAGTGATACTGGGCTTGTCGCTTATGGGGATCAGCAAGTGCGTGCAAACCTTGAAATGGGCGCTGTTGGTACGCTACTAATATCTGAGGACCTGCGGCAGGTGCGTGCAGACATCAGATGCCAGAACTGTGATTACGTTAGAAAGGATACCAGAGAATACACCGCAGACAACTTTGGAGAGAAATGCCCTTCGTGTAGTTCTGATCTTAAGATTGTGGACACTGTAGACGTTGTCGATGAGTTAACCGAGCTATGTGACCAGATGGGGACAGATGTAGAGTTTATATCCACCGATTTTGAGGAGGGGGACCAGTTGCTGCGGGCGTTCGGCGGCATTGCTGCAATTCTGAGGTATGATGCAGGGGTGTGATCAAGGGGTACAGACCTGACAAGTTGTCAGTACTGTATGATACTTATGCAACAACTTACGCATATACCACACCGACAGCAGCACTGGCAGCATCAACGACTTAGCGACCGCGGCTCATGGGCTGTGTTTTTGGAAGACCAATACGTTACTCTCGATCCGGGAGCTATGAGATGAACCACATCAGAAAAGCACTCCAAAACGTGAAAGGCGAGGTGTATACAGATCACCCGACGCTTTACTGCTATTCGACCGATGCGAGTATCTACCAGGTCATGCCGTCCGCTGTCGTCTGCCCTCTTGATGTCCGTGATGTGAGTGAGTGTGCGGTTGCGGCAGCGGTTCTTGGACTTCCGATCACATCAAGGGCTGCGGGCACAAATCTTGCCGGAAGCTGTCTTGGCAAGGGGATTATTCTTGATTTCTCAAAGAATATGAACCGAATCATTGGAATGGTCGAGAAAAATCGAGAACCGGACGAGTTTTTTGTGGATGTAGAGCCAGGAGTCGTAGTCAATGATCTTCAGGCGTATCTTGGGGAACGAGGGCTGTTTCTTCCGCCTGACCCATCGAGTTCAGAGATATGCATGATCGGCGGCAATGTTGGCACAAAGGCAAGCGGTGCACGATCCGTCAAATATGGCACTATCGATGATTATGTGGCATCTGTGGAGTTTGTATCCGCGAGAGGCGAGATTATCGATACTGCCGTTCCGAAAACCATCCCTGCCCGGATCTCAGATGGTTTGCTCATGTTGAGGGAGCGGATACGCGCAGATCCTGAGGTTATCAGCCGCATGGACCTGCGAAAGGAGATCAAGATTGCAAGCGGCTATAACATCAGAGCGTTGCTCGATTACGAGAGGATCGGAGAGACAATTGCACACCTGATGTCCTCAAGTGTTGGAACGCTCGGCATTTTTACGAAAATACGGCTGAAAGTCCTTCCGATTGTTGCAGGAAAGTCCATCAGTGCGATATACTTCAGGAGCCTATATGATGCCGGCGATGCTGTGCAGCATATCAACGAACTCGGCCCTGCAAAAGTCGAGATGATGGACTCAACATCGCTTGGTATTGTGAGGTTAGAGTACCCTAATATGGGAATACCTGCAGATACGGGGGTGAGTGCGCTCTTTGTTGAGTTTGAGGGGGGCGATCGAAGATCAAAGATACACGATCTCGAAAAACTGATAGATGATCGATATGACATCTGCGGAGAAGTCACATCCGAAGCAGAAGACGCTCTTATACAGGAGAATGTGTGGGCGGTTAGGAAAGCACTTGTCCCAATCCTGACAAACTACGATCCTGATACAAAGCCCGATGCGTTCATCGATGACGTTGCGGTCAGGATATCAGACCTTGCTCCACTGATAGTTGACCTGCACAAAATATTCGACGAGTACGACATCGTATCTGCGATTTATGGACATGCCGGATCAGGAAATCTGCACATCCGACCGATGCTGAACTTAAACGACCCCAAGAACATTGATCTGCTCCCGGGACTCGTGGACCGCGTGTATGATGCGGTATTCAAATACAACGGAACCATGACCGGCGAGCACGGAATGGGTCGCCTGAGGACGATGTTTCTTGAGAAAGAGTGGGGCAAGTCGATATATGACTATATGCGACAGATTAAGGAGATATTTGATCCCCAAGACCTCCTGAATCCGGATGTCATGTTCAGCGATAGGGCGATCGCCGATGACATCAAATATCCGATAGAATATATAAATCAGTTTGAACAACCGTGCGTCAACTGCGGATACTGCAAGTCAGTCTGCCCAATATCAACCACGATGGGTGGGGAAACGGGATCAAGGTCGTTTATCCAGCTTTTACGGTTCGGAAATCTTGAACAAACGACAACAGTGGAATCACGCCAGGCAAAAAAGATGCTTAATCTCTGTCTCGGTTGCCTGAGGTGTGCGACGAGATGCCCGAGCCATGCGAGCGTCGGTGAACTGTTATTCACACAAAAGACCGCACCTCTGCTGGTCAGACAGACAATGCATACGTGGGCATCCAATCAGGATCGATTTAGCAGGTATGCACGAATTTTTGGGAAGATGCGTCCGATTGCAAACCCTGCAGCAAAAATGCTCCTGAAACGATCGATTCCCCGGTTCCGGAAGGGGGCTATGCCGACGGTTGAACCTAAACCTGACATGAATGCTGGTGATTCGCTGAATGTTGCAGTATTTGCGGGATGCGCGTCTATGATCCTTGATGACGGCGTCTTTGACTCTATGATCCGGGTGCTTGAAAAGAGTGGGTTTAATGTCTTTGTCCCGGAACAACAGTGTTGTGGGCTGCCAATGATAGAACAGGGCATGTACGATCTTGCGAGGGACGTTGCGAGAAAGAATGTTTCTGTGTTTTCAGACACGCGGTATGATGCCATTGTGACGGCATGTGCATCCTGCACGATGATGCTAAGGAAATCTGCTGAACTGTTGAAAGACGATGGCGACGAGGACGTTAGCAGGGCTGCGGAGAGAGTATCACGGATTACATGCGATATCGGTGAGTTTTTGCTAAAGCATCTCGATGAAAAGGCGTTTTCAGGAAAGAAACTTGATACCTGTGTGGCATATCACAACCCCTGCCATCTTGCGGCTATTGGTGTCAAGGGGGGTGAGTTACTGAAGCATATCGTCTCTGATCTCGTTGAGATCAGCGATGGGTGCTGTGGCGGGGCTGGAGCGTATAGTTTCCTGCATCCCGAGATCTCTCTTAAGATATTTGACCGAAAAGCGGCTGAGATCCGGGAGATCAATCCTGATGTGGTCGTTACCACCTGCCCAAGCTGCGAACTCCAGTTCAGGCACGGACTTGCGAGAAATGGGATCAAGTGCGATGTCCGGAATATTGTGGAGGTTATGGGGCGTTATTACTTGGAAAATAAGGTAGATTGATCCTCCGGGCGCAGGACCTTGCATTGTGTTGTGGTTGTTCAATCCATCGATTTCCTGCCCAAATAATACATATCAGCGCTGCCCGCTCCAGCACAGTCTCGATCCAATCTTCTGTTTGTTGAAATGTGCTGTACGCCGCATATTCGTTTGACACACCCCCAATTTGTGCCTGAACGCTCTATTGTAATGCCCAGTCAACCGTTTTAATTAAGCATCCCACTGGTTTTCAATACGCTCTTTATCATAAACAGATCTTCCTCGATTTCACCAAATTTTCGGTCCATATAACTCTTCATATCCACTCGCAACCCCCGGATCTCATCGAGAGTCTCGTCCTGTTTCTCAATCATCACATCTTGCTTCTCAATCATCACATCTTGCTTCTCAATCATCACA
>CBDUQO010000096.1:0-8057 GCA_965369365.1 uncultured Methanosarcinales archaeon | reverse complement strand
GAATCAATGAATCAGGAAGGATTCCTCGCTCTTCGGAGCGGGGCGGATGTCAATTATGGTTATCGGAACAGGTCGCGATCTTTACATACCATAACATCCTGAATCCGTTTGAGCTATTTGACTGGCATTTTGAGCTGGTGCTGGCAGTTCTGGTCGGAGCGGTTCTGATCGCATCATTATTTGTGTACCGCCCATTCTGCTATCTTGTGTGCCCGGTTGGGCTCTTGACATGGCTGCTTGAGTATATAAGCATATTTCGTGTGCGCCTTGACCGGGAAAAATGTGATGACTGCAAAAAATGTATCCGGAAGTCACCATGCCCGTCTGTTAAAGCGATACTGAATGGTGACACGTTGCGACCCGATTGCTTCGCATGTGGCGTGTGTATTGACGCATGTCCGACCGATGCGCTGAAGTTCGGAATCCGGAAGCCAGGGCGTGGGCGAAAAGAGTGATTGAAGAGCAAATTTCAGTTCTTTCCTGTTTTGTAGGGGTAGCATGAGCATCCATTCTGCTAAATGGGCATCGATGCAGAAGAGCTATCCGGGATGAAACATGGAGAATGAAACCACATCGGAACACAGAGGGTCACATAGAAAGGTGACCTATTTTAAGATGGAATTTTGGAGTAATGGCTGGTAAGAAAACCTTATGTTCCTCGGTGCCCTCTGTGGTTAATTATCTATAGAGAGTAATAAATGATTTCATCACCACGACCCCTCCCGGTTGGGTCACCTTGGTTTTCAACCACCCACACGAAATAGCGAAGAGCCAAAGAATGATTTCGGATGTAACGATTCAAGTGGTGTGCCCGGATATCAACGTCCGTTCCCGGATTCTGTGGTTTCGTGAGACGTAGGAGACGTATGAGGTTCGGGTGGTTGGGACTCAGAGCGTTCTTGATGCCGATACAGACCGTGCAGTTTTGTGTGATCCAGGTTTAACCGCCTGTGCAAGTCGTATGGAAGTATGCCCTGCATAAGATACCTGCCCCATAGATAATATACACTGGTATACGCCACCAGCCCGATCGCCATCCATGCAATCAACATATAGCTCCCTGCGAGTATGTCGGTCAAAATGGATATGGTCGGGACGATGAGGATCGGTACAAACACCCACATCCAGGATTTTGATACTTTCCATAGGTCATACTCAGCTGTGACCGCAAGCCACCAGACCACATACAGCAGTGTCAGCACGTAGGGGACATACCATCGAGGATATTGCAGGAGAAATATAAATACACCCAGCGTGATATTCACCAGCATCACAAGATGCAGAAATGTGGTGACACTCGTACCAACGGCAACGCCGGCACCGGTACCAGCACCAGTCCCGCCACCTACATCCGGAGTTTGCATCTGCTTATTCAGATGCCTGATACTTGTATTCATGGCATCGAGACGACCGCCCATCATCTCCAGATCGACCCGAATCGATGCAGCCTCCCGAAGCACCGGCTCGATCTTCGGATAGATATCCTCAAACATGAGGTCTATGGACTGGGTATAGAGCATAGTTCGCCTAACAAATACGATCGCGCCATATAGCACACCGATACCGATGGCAAGTAAGATCAGGTTGGCGATAAAGTCGGATTTATTAAAATCACCGGTGAGATTGAATATTATTGGAAATATCGACTTGTAAATCAGGTATAGCGATGCAAGAATCATACTAAATACGCCAAATCTCTCAGGGAGTGAGATATTGGTTTTCCTTGCTTGTCGGTCTCTATCACCTGATTGCATAACCAAAAACTCGATGTTCAGGCTACTTATATCTTGTTACGACCACTTTACGCTAAGAATATACATTAATATGCATAAAAAGAAGATGATAAGTCCAAATGATTTTATTGATTGGACAAGCTTCTTCACAAAGCCGTATTCCCTGCCATATTTGGTGTACATCCCACCATCGCTGACGTCCTCTATGAAATAACTGCCAAACGATTTAATCACGATTGGGTTGCCCCCGATGACCACCACTTTCCCGCAGATCTGATCCCCCGGTACAGTCCAGTCGTCAGCCTGCCCCCTGGCATCACCTTTTGTCTTGACCCCGCTCTCAGAAACGCTGACCACCCGGTGGACCACCGGTATCGGCACCGAGTTTGTCGTGAACCTGAGTATGTCGCCTACCTGCGGAATGACATGGATATCCTGGATCAGTACAAGATCGCCGGTCATGAGTGTCGGCTCCATGCTACCTGTACCGACCACGGCAAAGAAGATGATCTGGCTGCACAAGAGATAAGCAACGATCACGACGATGAGAAGCGGTAGCATCGTGCTGATGATGCCCACCTCCTTCGTAACCTCTCGGTAATGCCTCATCCTTGCATCCACCCGACCGTTGTAGACGCGGGCGTTTGCAGCGCTCACAACATTCACGAGTTTATGAAATGGCTCGCCCTTGACCACGGTCCGGTACGATGTGTAAAATATTGCCGCAAGGATAACACTGAAGACCATCCCGAATGCGATGTTGCGCAAAATGTTCCGGATGATCTCAATCCACAGCATGGATTAGCCGTCCGTGCTGATGAATGTAACATTGTCGCCGGTTGCACTCATCTCACCGACATGCCACTCACCATCCGGTTTGCCCGCGGTAAACTCGATCATCCCATACCGTGTCCATGAGATGTTGACGCCTGATGATGTGTGGCACCCGATACATGCTTCATTTGGACCTGATAGCCCACTCTCTGACTTTGTGATGTTTTCGGACATACCCAGAAAGAACTCACGATGACTCTCAAGGGGGTGCGAGAGTTCAGTGTCAATGTGGTTGATGAAGACATTTGACTTCATCACACTGACGCGGTCATCATAATATTCGTGACACTTGACACATTCGGTTATTGTTCGTTGCTGTGAACTGACAGAATGCACCATGTTATATTTTTTTGCCAGTATATGCATCACATTCACTTCATCAGCATCCCCGACGTCGCCGTGACATGATGCAGCACAAAAAGTACCATTGGAAAATAAGTCCCCATGACATGCAAGGCACGAAACAGTCGTAGCAGCATGGGCAGGAGTGTGCTCTCCAACCGCCCCCGTTTCAAAATAATAGCTTACATCCATCGATACATTGTGGCACTCTATGCACTCAAAGTCCTTATCAGCGCTTCTGTGCGGACTGTGAAGACCATACGCGCAACCAGTCAGCTCCCCGGACTCAAGCCAGTGACACTTCTCACAGGGTATTCCCCCATTATCCTTCGGATCATACCATGAGTGCTGCCCTGCAAACATTGAAAGAGTCTGCGGCAGCATGAATATGCCGATTGCGATTACTGCGATGCAGAGGATGATTGTTCTGGCAGACATGAGCGTAAAAAAGAAAACAACGGGTTAACCCAAGTTCAGGTGTAACCCGGTGTGCTGCTAAATCTGCTTGCGTTCACGCCACCGTCGTCCGACGCGTTCCACGATACATCATAACCGGTTCCGTCGCAGGTTACATCGTAACTCACGAAATTGTTACGCTCCCATGTAATGTTCACGCCGACATGGGTGTGGCAACCGAGACAGGCTCGATTCGGCGTCTGCAGGTGGTTGTTGTCGTCTGTATTGTTCAGCTGCTCGTAGAACGGCTTGTGTGCTGCCTTGGTGTGGGTCAGTTCGGTTTCAACCCACGGGTGGCAATCGATACACCAGACCGCTACAGCGGCATGTTTCTCATTGCGCGCAGTATCCCATGAGCCATTGAGGAAGGCGTGATCTGCAGCGCTGCCTGCCCTCTGGTGGCATCCGTAGCATCGACTATCGACACTACCAGTACCACCCCAGAAGGTGTCACCGCCACCAGCACCAGCACCCGCGCCATAATCCATCGTTTTGTTCACCAGCGAGTTATAGCCGACATCGTGTGGTCCGCCACTGCCGGAAAGTTCATCCTTCTCAAGGAAATGACACTTCTGACAAGGTATCCCGCCACTATCATTCGGATCATACCATGAGTGCTGCCCTGCAAACATCGAGAGTGTCGATGGAAGCGCGAACAGCCCGACTGCGATCACTGCGACCGACAGCATCAGTATTTTGCTATTCATATTCAGTTACTACCTCCAACCATTCTTCATCAGAATGGGGGTTCTATGGCAGGATGTTCTAATAGCAGCAGACTTAAACCTTTCGCTGATATTACATCATAATCTTGATGATGAATCAACACCAC
Source organism: uncultured Methanosarcinales archaeon (assembly GCA_965369365.1). Lineage (GTDB taxonomy): Archaea > Halobacteriota > Methanosarcinia > Methanosarcinales > Methanogasteraceae > Methanogaster_D. Next base: position 3,860 of record CBDUQO010000096.1, on the reverse strand, counting down.
TCAGGGTTAGGGTACATGCTTCATATATGCACCTTTTGCCCCGATGCTTGCTGATGATCCGGCGGGTGCATGGCAGTTAGAATACAGGACATAGACAAAGAATCTGCCAAAATAGTATCAGCTGTATGATGTGAAACAGTAGTAACGCGGGAAACGTGTGTCCGAACTGCCTAACTCCCGCGCGCGACACAACCTTTAAATCAATCAATACAATATATGAGAACCATCTCAAAAATGGAAGATACGTGATACCATGTCTATTGAACCGCTCAAAGAACTCGCGCTGATCGGTGCGCTTGGATCAACCGTCACCATATCCTCTGCCGAATTTGCCCGGCTCCTTGGGGCAAGCCCACAGACAGCGTCCCGCAAATTGCAGACCCTTGAACAGGAGAATATGATCGAGAGAAGAATGATCCCCCAAGGTCAGGAGATTACGATCACTGAACAAGGCATACTCACCCTGCAGAAGGAGTATCTCAAATACCAGCGGATATTTGGGGATGATGAGGAGATCAGATTGACCGGCGCGGCATGTACGGGGCTCGGTGAGGGGAGATATTATGTCACGCTCGCTGGCTACCTGCGACAGTTTGAGCAAGAACTCGGGTTTACCCCATTTCCGGGCACGTTCAACATCGAACTGGACCCCTGGAGCATAACTGCAAGAAAAAGGCTGGATGCGCTTGAATTTGTTGATGTAGATGGTTTTGATGACGGAACCCGGACGTTTGGATCAGTAAAGTGTTTTAAAGTAAAACTCGATGGTGTGGATGGTGCAATCGTTATTCCAAACCGAAAAAATTATCCGGATAACATAATCGAGATTATAGCGCAGGTAAATCTTCGAGAACATCTAAATGTTAGTGATGGTGACGAGGTGAAGGTGATAGTATGCAGAACATAGTAAAAGCGATCGATGCGATCAAAAACAACGAAATGGTGCTGATATACGATTCAGCAGACCGAGAGGGCGAGACTGATCTAATGATGCCGGCAAAGATGATCCGCCCAGAGGATGTTGCGTATATGCGCATACATGGTGGCGGGCTTATCTGCACCGTGCTGCCTGACGAGGCTTGCGCGCGTCTTGGACTTCCATTCATGGCAGACATCCTCAAGCGTTCCCCGGAGCTAGCGCAGGTCGCAAAAGGAGCTTTGCAGTATGACTCTCGCTCTTCGTTTTCACTCTGGGTGAATCACAGAACCACATTCACAGGCATCCCTGATAGGGATCGCGCGCTCACCATGAGAAAACTCGATGAGATCGTGGAATCCGCGATGCGCGGGGAACCGGTTAATTTTTCAAGTGAATTTCAATCTCCGGGGCACGTTGCGGTGCTGCGCGGCGCAAAAAACCTGTTGAAAGAGCGCAAGGGTCAAACCGAACTCTCGATCGTGCTTGCGATGCTTGCCGGCATCAACCCGGTTACAGTGATCTGCGAGATGCTTGATGCCAAAACAGGGTATGCACTCACTATAGATGATGCAAAAAAATATGCGCAAGAAAACAATTTAATTTTTGTAGATGGCGAGGAGATCGCATCAGGATTGGTTGAAGGTTGAGTGCATCATGCACTCAACGCTTTCAATCGTTCGATGTTTTTCATCGTTTCCTGGGCTTCGATCTTCTTTTTCTCTTCCAGTTTCTCTATAATATGTCCGATGGGTACGTTAAGCGAATATACCTTGTATGGGCGACCTTTTCCCGGCTTCTTCTCGTCGGTTTCGTTGACCCAGTCGCTTTCACGTAGTTCTCTCATTGCGATACTAACCTCAGGCTGCCGTAAGTCTGCACCAACCTCGAGATCCTTTGACGTTACCTTGTCGACACCTTTCAGATATGCCAGCACCTTGGCAGTATTCCGCTTCAGTCCTTGCTTGATCAATATGTCTACGAACTCTTCATCGTCGTCATCCAGAACTTTTACCGATAAATCTTTCACGATATATCACCAAATGCGTATATGGAATTATCATATATAAGTCTTTTGCCTAAAAGAACTTTATACATATTGCATCTTCCGCAACAATTATGGCTCAACAGTGTTCATATCAGTCGATCGCACAATTGCTGCGCCGATCTGCCACATCCTGATTTTAAGCGCGGGGTCCGCGTACCAACAACCATACAACGTCGGAATCGTAATTTTTAGATGATGTTTGTTTGGCACAGCTCCTTGCGGAAGCAAACCTTGATAAGTATCGCGCACAAATCACTTGCTTGACCCGCTTTAACTCAGCCTGGTAGAGTGCGCGGCTGTAGTAAGATCATGTGCGAATTGCACACATTACCGCGCAGACACCGCGATGTCCCCGGTTCGATTCCGGGAGGCGGGATTTAATGCCACAAACCGATAAAATCGTTATCTGGCCCACTTATTTTGATAGTACGGTGTCAAGGAAAGATGGGCGCAGAGTTACGAAACGCTATGCTCTGAAATCACCTGCAACGGGTGAAATCGCTGAAGCCACCAGAACACTTGGTCTTGATCCGATTGTTGAGCAAGATAAAGCATATCCGGCATCATGGTGGAAAAAAAGTGGGCGGGTGCTCGTTAAAAAAACAGGCACCCCAAAATCATCCGTCCTGCGTGAGATCGGTTCGATGATAAAGGAGATGCGGCGCACAGATTAAATCGATTTGTGGGTTGCCGAGTTATGTGCGCTCTTGCAGCGTTTCCGCTTCCTCTACAAGACGCTTTCCGGATGCAACCTCGTCGATACTGTGAACTGCCGCACCATGGTCCTCAATCGTTTTCCTGATCGTATCAAAATCGATACCGTCGCCCTCAATAGTGATTTTGACGTTTTCGGTCTTCTGATCGACCTCATACAGACTTATATTCACACCATCTATACCATCCAACTTTCCAATTGTGTTAGCGATCTCAATGATCGTTGGATTGTGAAGTTTCAGCACATCAAGAACCAGTCTTTTTATTCCAACCATAATATTACATATACGCATATACTATTCGATACTTCACATCTGGTGGTTTAACACTTATAAGTTTCGCACCCCATATATCTATGATGATCGATCTGCATACTCATTCCCTATTGAGTGACGGTGTACTGATACCGGCTGAACTCGTCCGTCGCGCTGTTATGCACAACTATTCGGCTATTGCAATTACAGATCATGTTGATTTTACGAATATCGAATTTGTGCTGGATGCTGTTAGAAAAACTTCATTTTTGGAGGATGAATGGGAAATCCAGATTCTTGCCGGTGTGGAACTGACCCATATCCCGCCCAGAAAGATCGCGGTACTCGCAGATAAGGCAAGATCGCTTGGTGCGGATATTATCGTGGTGCACGGCGAGACCGTGGTAGAACCAGTGGCGCCGGGCACGAATGATGCTGCGCTCCGGTCGGATATCGATATCCTGGCACATCCGGGCATCATCACGCCTGACGAGGCGGAACTCGCGCGCGAAAGCGGCATATCGCTTGAGATCACAGCAAGAGCAGGACACAACCTGACAAACGGGCATGTTGCACGGATTGCAAGTGAAATTGGATGTGCGCTGGTCGTGGACACAGATACACACGCACCAGAGGATCTAATCACTGATGAAATGGCGTTTAAGGTGGCAGTGGGCGCGGGGCTGGACGAGCGTGGCGCGCTGGCTGCGACCAGAACGAATCCGAAGCGTCTGGTTGAGAGTCGGTCGCGTGGATGATATGTAGTTCACGCAGGGGTTTTTGAATAAATCTCACATCGGGCAATTCTTAATCGGCGCCATCCGTGTAAATCGGTGTCTAAAAACTCTGTCCCAAAAGCGCCAACCATGTAACAATGGCTCTATGGTAATTCGAGTTACAAGCATCTCGCAAGATGAATTGTGCCTGT
>CBDUQO010000095.1:0-8277 GCA_965369365.1 uncultured Methanosarcinales archaeon | reverse complement strand
CACAGGCACAATTCATCTTGCGAGATGCTTGTAACTCGAATTACCATAGAGCCTTAGTTTTCTTGCCAAAAAGCATAGAATCACAATCAAGAGACCAATCAACATACCGGAGTAGTTACCCGCGAGATTACACAAATTTCCACAAGATTTCTGTGTTAATCTTGTGTAATCTCGTGGTTTTTTTGCCTCAACCATAAGGAAAAAACTAAAAAAAGGTAGGCGCTATGTCCTCGATCCGGATGATCTTCAGCATCCATCGCAGAGAAAATACGTCATAAAACGCCGTCACGCAAAACGAACCATCCGCGTGCCAAGCGTTGTAAGATCAACTATCGCGGCGTGGGCTGGCACCGGTTCAAGGTTCACCCGCTTCTGAAACTCGGTCTGGGACTGCCATGTCCCTGCATTGATCACAGTGACGCCCTTGTACAGGTCAACTCCGATGGTGTGCACATGCCCGCAGTGCAGGATGTGCGGTATCCGGTCGATCACGAAATGATCAGTTATTTCGGGAGCGATAGACACTCTGCCGCCGTACGTTGGCGCGATGTGCCTGCGCCGGAGCATCTCGACCATGACTTCGGCAGGGCGCTGGTAACTCAGGTTCGGTATGGTTGCGATCAGGTCGTCCATCGATCGCCCGTGGTAGATCAGTATGCGTACGCCCTTTATCTCGATTAGCGCGGGATTGCCTGTGAAAACCGTATCGTCCCGAAACATCGACCTGATATTCTCAGGAAGCGCGGGCTGCGGTTCTGCCCGACGCACCGCGTCGTGGTTGCCGGGCGCGATGATAATCCGCACATTCCTTGGAACCGCTCTTAAATATTTTGCAGCGCATCTGTACTGGTCATATACATCAACGATCTCCAGTTCCTCTTCCTGCCCCGGATACACGCCAACGCCGTCTACGAGGTCGCCTGCGATGATCAGGTATTGCACCTGCCCTGCATCAGCTCCATTCCCCCCACTATCCACACCTCCGTCGCCGAGCCAGTCGATAAATTCGCAGAACGCATCCTCAAGAAACGTGTTGCTTCCGACGTGAACGTCTGAAATCAGGACTGCCTGGCTGTGACCGTTGTCGCGCCCACCTCCCGCACCAGTCCCATTTCCGTTTCCGTTTCCAGTCCAACTGCCCGGAAGTCGCTGGTTGTGCTGGTTCGGGATCTCGGGCATCACGAGGTCACTCACGATCATCAGCTTGCCGTCCCCGATGAGCGAGCCAGTCACCCCGATCACCTCGTCGCGGATTATGCCACTTGCAAGCTCCCACAGATCATGGTCAACCGGGCGGATAAGCACAGAGAACATGCCTGTTGGATCCTCAAGCTTGATCAACTTGTTGCCGTTTACCGTGGTCCGGATATCATGAACCATGCCGATGATCGAGATGTTGCCATAATCCCTGAGTCTTTCGGATCGCAACGATTCGATCGGGCGCGCAGTGATCCTGGTGCGGATGATGTTACTTAACCGTGCGTACCGGTCACGGAAGTACCGTACAAACTCACTGTATTCGCCGACGCAGGTCGACTCGTTGCTGATATCGCATAATATGTTCACTCCCGGAAGTTCCGGTGCAACAGGCGGTTGGATGTGGAGTGTTTTCGCAGGCGGCTTCTCGGGCAGCACCCTCTCCATATCAGATTTTACCGCTGTGCTAACAGCACTATCACCATTACTACCATCACCATTACCATAATCGAGCATGACGTGCTGCTTGTCCACCACAAGCACCGAGTCGTCCAGTGATTGTAGCACCTGTTTCACAACATTATCCGGCGACGGGCATGAATCAATCAGCGCGACCGCATCCGGACTGATTTGATATCCTGCGTTCGCAAATTCCTCCACAATCAGTGATTCATGCATTGGTATGTACTTAGGATTGCGAGAGATAAACCTTTATCGCAACAACTTATGGGCAGACGCTGCGGACGTTATATCTAAAATACACCAGCATAAACTCCCACAAACCATAATCAGTCGAGGAATCTCATGGAAATACCAATCCGTGAGATATAATGTCTGTACACAGACCCAAAATTCAATTCCATGTCGCACACTGGAAAACTCTGGTTGTTCCTGAATATATGTCCGGTAATTGCCGTGTTGCCCCGTCTTACGTGGGTCTGCCCGCAATTGACGTATGGTCTGGCGGGTTGCCCCACAGAATTGCCCTGATCGCGGAGATGTCTACATACTTCTCGACGATTTCTGCAAACTCTCTGATCCCTTCTTCCTTCGTTGCAACACCAAACGAGGTCCCTTCCAGCGATATCCCTCTTTTGGTGTAGATATATCCGAAGATCGCCTCTCTTATATTCTCATTCTCGAACAGACCGTGCAGGTACGTGCCAATGACAAGTCCTGAACCATCTATGCAGCCATCATCCCCAAAAACGGGGTAGGGTGATACGGTGTCGCCGGTATGGATCTCGTAACCAGAGACGGTCTCGCCACGGATCGTTTCGAGAATCGGTCCGCCGGCAGTAACCTGCTTTGTGACCTGACGTGTCTGTTTCTCGTATCGCTCAAATGTCGTTGTCACATCAAGGATCCCCATGCCCGCAATTTCGGTCTCGCAGTCCTCAAACCCGCAATCAGTGATCGTATGCCCGAGCATCTGGTACCCACCGCATATCCCGAAGACCGGCGTCCCCCTGCCGGCAGCATTGATGATCTGTTTATCCATCCCGTGCGTCTGCATCTCCTGAAGGTCGGCAGTCGTGTTCTTTGTCCCGGGAACGATGATCAAGTCGGGATTGCCGAGATTTGAATCAAGTGGGAGATATCTGACGTTTGCGAATGCTTCGAGAGGCTCAAAGTCCGTGAAATTTGATATGCGTGGCAGACGTATGACCACGATATCGATCGGATGATGATGGTGATCGCGATTATGGTCATGATCATGATGCTGTGCCATCTTGTCCGGGATAGATACCGAATCTTCCGACGGGATCGCAATATCCGCATAAGGCAGGACTCCGAAGACCGGCAGTCCGGTGATCTCCTCGATCTCAGAAATTCCGGGTGCAAGAATGCCGTAATCACCGCGAAACTTGTTGATGACAAATCCTTTGACAAGCGCCCGGATATCCTCCGGAAGCAGGGCAAGCGTCCCGTACAGGCTTGCAAATACGCCGCCCCGCTCGATATCACCGACCAGAATGATCGGTGGTCTCGCTGATCTGGCGGTTCCGATGTTCACAATGTCGCGGTCGTACAGGTTGATCTCGGCTGCGCCCCCCGCGCCCTCTATAACAATGAGATCGTATGTCTCTTCGAGTCGTTTGATCGCATCGTCCACGACGCCTGATATCTCATCGATCGATTTGTAGTAATCGCCTGCTCGCCGGTCGTACGCCGGTTTGCCAAGGATGACCACCTGCGACATGCGATCGCCTTTTGGTTTAAGCAGAACCGGGTTCATATCAACAGTCGGCTCGATTCCCGCCGCCCACGCCTGTATCGCCTGCGCAATCCCGATTTCGCCGCCGGTATCCGTGATCCATGAGTTCAAACTCATGTTTTGTGCCTTGAACGGCGCAACCGCCACGTCTTTTGCGAAGATGTGGCACAGGGCGGCAACAAGCACGCTCTTCCCCACGTGGGATGCGGTTCCAAGAATCATCAGGTGTTTTGCCATCTGGTTAACAAATTGTGCGAGAGATGATTTATCACTATGGGCGCGAGTGGTGCCCCCCCCAGGGTTTTCGGGCAACTAAAATCATACGTGTTCAGCTAACCACAAGATTACGCAGAACGAATCTAAGAATCATCTGTGAACATGCCGACTCACCAGATATGCCAACACCAGTACCCCGATCGCTATGTATATACCACACCCCGGAACCGAATCCGAAGAATTGCCATGCGTCGCGGATGTGGCGGTGGTTGTAGTTGTGGTTGCGATTGTGGTTGCGACTGTGGTTGCGACGGTGGCTGTGGTATTTGCGGATGCGTTACCACTTCCGGACGTGTTATTTGGGGGTGAAGTCGTATTAAACGGCAATCCGGACACAGGCGCGGGTAGATCCGGATCAAGGTACTGACATACATAAAAGAAGACCAGATCTTTCTGCGATCCAATGTATATGTGATCTATGGTCACATTGAATATTTCATTCTTTTTTTCGTAAGTAAAACGGTCGTCTGCTCCGAATATCCCGTAATTAACGGTTGTGCCGTTCTGCAGCAACTCAATCCATGCTTGAGTTCCTCTGGAACCAACGCCCTTGATGCAGATGGCATATCCCTGATAAAACTCCCGCTGTTCGCCGTTCGCAAGGACCTGACCCTCGCCGTCGATCAGCAGCCGTGTCTGGTTGGTCGCATTTGTACTATTATTCAGCCCAGAGACGTTTTCTGCGTTCACAGAACAACTGGCAGAGTATATCAAGAAAACGGATAGAATCAGGAAAATTAGACTGATCCGGTTACTCCGTGTCATCCACCCCACTCAAACCCCCCTGTGCAGCAATTGCGATCAGTTCGTTCATACAGGCAACTGCGACCGGCGTCCCGCCTCTGGTGCCAACGCACGTGATAGATGGCACATCGATGCTGCGTAGCAGTTCCTTTGACTCTGCGGCGTTCACAAAGCCGACCGGTATCCCGATCACCAGCGCGGGGCTGATGCCGTCCTTGATCAGTTCACACACAGTGAGTGCGGCTGACGGCGCATTCCCAATAACAACAATCGAACCATCGAGATCACGCCCCATTGCCATGAATCCGGCTGATGTTCTTGTGACGCCGTACCGGTCAACGAAATCCTTGCCCGCTGCAAGATCGAGTACGCAGGTTACCGGGCAGTCATGACCGACTTTTGAGATTCCCACAGCAACCATCCGGATATCGGTGTAAACAGCACTATTATGTCGGATCGCATCGATCCCCACGCGCACAGGGTCGTTTTCGAACCGGAGCAGGTTGGCAAATTCCGGATCGCCGGTTGCAATCACGCAACGCTGACGCACTTTATCATGGTATCCGGCATCTCCAACAATCCCCTTTGCTATGCTGCGACTTTTGGATGATATCTCTCTTGCCTGTGGTGTGACGGCGCCGAGATCAGACGTTCCGGGCATGTTTTAGTGATTAGAATTTATAGTCCTATAATGTTTCCGTGCTTACCCTATGGTTCCCGCCGAATTAATCGGAACCAATCCCTGGCACCGATGTCCGGATGATATCTCCACTGAAACACATAGCATAGTTTAAGATATTGGCAGTATGATATTAGCGATATCAACCAGATCGGTTGAGGTGACTTTCATGATCAGGACGTTCGTTGCTGTTGACCTACCAGAATCTTTTGTTGGTACAATTGCGGAGATCCAGCAGGAATTCAGAGGCATAAATGTAAAACTCGTGGATCCGAAGCAGGTCCACATCACGTTGAGGTTTCTTGGTGATGTGCCTGAAAAGAGCATTCATAACATCTGCGATGCGCTTTCCAGCATCGAGTGTAAGCCATTTTCTGCAACGATTCACGGAGTCGGCGCATTCCCAAAACCAAGTTATGCCCGGGTGGTGTATGTTGGCGCAAGTCCGAAAGAGGCTTTCAAGAAATTATACGCAGAAGTGGAGCGTGTTTTAAAGCCACTTGGATTTAAGAATGAGAAGCGCGCTTTTACCCCACATGCAACCATTGCACGGGTGAAAAACATCCTGGATAATCAGCGAAAGAAACTTGTTGGCGTTATAGAAAGTCAATCGTTAATCGAGGTCGGAACGATGACTGTGAGTGCGGTCAAACTGAAGAAGAGTATACTTACGCCAGAAGGCGCGATCCATGAGACGCTTACGGAAGTGTATCTATGAGCGAAGGAACAATTTATGTGGTTAAGACCACTGCAAATCAGGAACGTTCGGTTGCGAATGTGCTTGAGCAGGTTGCACGGCGAGAACATTTTGATGTGCGCTCGATCCTTGCGCCCGATGAACTGCGCGGTTACCTGCTTGTCGAGGCAGGCGAATACGACGAACTCAATCAGGCAGTTCAGATGGTGCCTCACGCCAGATCGCTGATACATGGCACCACGCACATTGAGGAAGTTGAGCACTTCCTGACGCCGAAACCAACCGTTACCGGCATATCAGTCGATGATATCATAGAACTTATATCAGGACCGTTCAAGGGTGAGAAAGCAAGGGTAAAACGGGTCGATGAGTCGCGCGAAGAGATTACAGTCGAGTTGTTCGAGGCGATGGTCCCGATACCAGTGACCATACGCGGGGATCATGTCCGGGTACTAAAACGCGACGACGAGTGATCGCCAAAAACGATTTTTTCACAAAAAATCGAGTAAAAACTGCCCTCCGGGTGGGGCTGACGATATACTTTTCGTAACGCTAAAGCGATTTTTTCACAAAAAATCGAGTAAAAACTGCCCTTCGGGTGGGGCTGGCGATATACTTTTCGTAAATGGAAATGGTGTGTAGAGTGACCAGACGTTATAGTGTATATGCCATAAGAAACGTTTTCGATCGTGTCCCTGGTCTTTCTGGCTACCTGTGCGTGAAATAGGCAACCACCGACCGGGTTTTGATATCGACACTATCGATGCGCACGAACCCAAACCGCTCGAACTGAACCGTGTTCCCAAGCTCTGATGCGATGCCTGCTTCGCCAAAGCCCTCGTACACTTGATCGGGTGCGCGCACTGTGACTTTGAGATACTTATCCTGTATATCCGGCACCCATTGAATGATCTGGTATCGCGGCTTCTCCTCAATCGCACACCACTCCTGCGCGGCAGTGCCGATGCGCTTCACAGTCGGTGTCGGCAACTCCATACCCACGATCTCAATGTCGTAGAGGTTCTTCATCCGCAGACGATCACCCGGCTTCACGCTCCCGGCATCCTTGCCACACAAGAAAACTCTTGAACCGACGGGTATCTCTCGCAGATCGTCCCGATCCGGGTGTCGTTTCGGTGTTGCGACCATATCTACTGCGTCCAGGATCTTCACGGCAACCGGATCCCAGACAAAGAAATACCTGTTTGAAACAGGATCAATGACTTTCCGGTTGATGGCATACAGTGTGTCAAGGCTCAGGCTGATGTCAGTCTCACCAACACCAAGATCGATCATGAACTTCCGGATCGCCTCTGATGAAATGCCCCGTCTCCGGAGTGCCCGAAGCGTCGGGACGCGTGGATCATCCCAGCCAGTGTACGTCCCATCCGCAATTGCGTGGGAGATCGCGCTCGTGCTGAATTTTCCGAATTCATGGACTTTCATCCTGCCCCAGTGCATAGTCTTTGGGTACTGCCAGCCCAGATAATCATAGACATATCGCTGCCGAAACTCACTGTCCATCAGGTCCTTGCCACGTATGATATGCGTGATCCCGAGGAGATGATCCTCAATAGCGGATTCAAAATCGAGCAGAGGCCATACACAAAACCGCCCCCCAATCTCAGCGCGAGGGTGCGGGGTTTCAACAATCCGAAACGCAGCCCAGTCACGTAGCGCGGGATCTTTGTGCGTGATATCCGTCTTGATACGCAGCACCACCTCGCCCTCCGCATACTCTCTATTAAGCATGCGCTTCCAGCATTCGAGATTTGTGGCAATATCAGCATCCCGATGTGGGCACGCCTCGCCCGCATCCTTGTATTGCTTGAATTCATCCCTCTTACAAAAGCAAACATAAGCATTGCCAAGCAGGATGAGTTTCTCGGCGTATTCGTAGTATTTTGGGATGTGATCGCTTGCATACACCACCCGGTCAGGGACCGCGCCAAGATACTCACAGTCATCAAGATACCATGAATATGCCTCGAGCATCGGCGGTTTTGTCTTTGGGTCGGTGTCATCGAACCGCAGCACAAACTCGCCATCATGTCTACGAGCATACTCTGCATTCACAACGATGCCGCGCACGCTTCCGATAGTCGCAGGACCGTTTGGATTTGGCGCGAACCTGAGCACCACCAGCTCCCCATCACCCACTTCGAGGTCAGGGAGTCCGGTGACCGGCTCCTTTCGCTCGCCAATCTCCTCGATCAGTTCGGGTGCGATCTCCCTTAACCTCTGCGTCCATATCTCAGGATCGCCTTTTAATCCGGATAAAACCTCGTTGACAAGCGGCGCAACCCTCTTCGCGTCCTTTCGTAGATCGGGGTGCTCGCCAAGTACCTTGCCAAGTACCGCCCCGGCTTTGGGAGCTTTTCCATACTTCACGGCATTTTGAAGCGCGTATTTCTCAATTAGCTCTCTTGTTTCGTCAGCTTCCATCGAATAGCCCGACTCGGATTC
>CBDUQO010000094.1:0-8358 GCA_965369365.1 uncultured Methanosarcinales archaeon | reverse complement strand
AAAATCGTTTCCAAAAACTTCCTGAAAGGGTTATCAGTGTATCGCTGAATATACTGCGGCACGGTGAAAACGAGTGAATTTCTATGCGGTATTAAACCGTGGATATGGTAAAGCTTGGTTCGATCAATACCCAAAGGATTAAAATCTTCGTATACAATCTGCATGGGGTCAAATTTGTGGTCGGCAAAGTATCGGTCAGCATTTGTTGTAATAAAAAGCCCATGAAGATGATACAACTCCTCATAGATGTTTTGGGATTTGGGTAATTCTGGATCCGAACCAAGAGATTTTTCAAGTTCTTCAAAGAAGATATCTTCGAAATCATTCTGTTTCAATATACTGTGACAAATAGTAATAGTTTTCTTATGGTCAGGAAATCTGGAGAGTGTATCTTTTTCTTTAAAATTTATACATGGAGAACCATCCTCCTTTTTGGTTGAAAAGCATATAGTGACAAGATTCTGTGCAAGTTTTTTCCAGTCCATACAGCCGATTAGCTGTGAAACCCCCGCCCCAATAAAAATAGCGAGTTTATCATTATTTACGGCATCTACAATCTCGTTTGGTAGGGGGGGGATTGAATGGATTCTGTTATCTGTCATTCACTTACATCTTTTGCTGCAATATAATATATAGATTTCTCACTCCAATTCGAGTAAGTATCCAAAATACCCAAACTCATGTTAACAATCGATATCTTCGATCTCCTCGGTGCTCTCAAGAACTGTTATACTCGGCACCGGCATAAACTGCACTTTTTTTCAGTGGTAGAACCAAACTAATATCACATACAAACAGGGGCATAAGCCTTCGTTCACATTGTGGTTTCAGAGATTTGAAAAGCTCAATTTGTGTCGGTGTGATGTATATCCCCCCGCATCCATTTAAATCGGTTTACGTTCTCAACGCCCGGATTCCGCCCACATAGGGTCAATTCCCTGCCATTCGGCAATCTGGTTGCTACAAAGACCTCATAATAGTCAGTAAGATGTATATGGGGCGGCATCCTTGCTTTTATTGCCCGAGATACGATATTGATCAGCATCGAGTGCACAACATCAATCAAGCATCGTCTTGGTCTGTCTGTTCAGTGCCCCATCGTAGACTGGCGTTCCGACCAGAACAGAGTCGGTCCACTTCAATTTCTCATATATCTCTGCCCTGCTACCCTACTGACGCAGACCCCACTCTTTCACACGTAGAAGTCGCAGTGGAGGTGGAATTTAGAATCATCTATGACGTTTTGCACCACTCGTTCCTCGAAGTTCCCTCCGTACAGGATTAGCAGTTTCATCGATCTCACATTCACGGCAGCAGATACCCGCTGCGCACCTTCCAGTTATCCATGATCACAGTCGGCGACACGTTCTGCACGCCGGCAAGCTTCTTGATCTTCTCAGCGATGAATGTCCTGAGCGCACCCCCATCCGCAAGCCACACTTCGGTCATGATCATGTGATCTCCTGCCGAGGTTGCAACAAATTTCACCTCTGAAAACTCGCTTAAATGCAGTGCAACATCGAGGAGGTGCGAGGGTTCGACATCAATTCCGACAAGGGCAACTGATCTGTACCCCAGCTTCGCCGGATCGGTTACGACCGTGTACTGCATGATGACCCCTTCTTTCTCGAGTGCCCGCACACGGTTTCGTATCGTGGATTCACCAACACCGAGTCGTGCAGCAATCTCCGTGTGTGGTGTGCGTGCGTTCTCACGAAGCATATTTAGTATCAACATGTCTCTTTCGTCAATCATTTACATATCACCATATCGATTTTCGTACTTTTGGCGGGATTTATGGACGGTTTCCGCACTATAATGTTATATACTCGCAATACACATCACTATAGCGGTAAACAATTAAAAGGTTTACGCGCATGAAGGTGGTATTCCATGACTAAAGAATGGGCTGATAATAAGGAATCATTCGAAGTAATAGATGGTAGAGGACTTAAAGGCGATTTTCTGTCTACGATTCTTACGAAAGCAGAAGTTGTGGCTGCTGGCAGTGGGATCTGCGTGGTTCAGAGTTTCGAGCCGCTCCCACTATATCATACTATGGCAGACCTCGGCTTTGAAAATCTCACCGAGAAGATCTCTGATACCGAATACCGAGCGTACTTTTACCGGACAGAAAAGAAGACTGCCGTCGGCGTGATGAATGTCCCGCTACACCCTGCAGCTCTTGCCAATATTGGCAACACCGACAGAGAGCTCGGCAAGATTGTATCGCAGTTCTGGCAACTCGTCTGGAAGAAGGAAGACGCTGCAATCGACCAGAAGACCAAATACCTGCTATCGCTTGCAAATGCGGTTGGCGCCGGGCGCATTCGCCAGGCAACACGGGAACTTGTGAAGGCGTACTACGCGGGCGTTACTGTTGCGGAGCTGGACGAACTCTTCTCGCTATTTATCTGGAATCAGGGTGTCGGCAACTTTGCGTCGGAGATAGGACCTTCGCCGCTCTTCGCCGCATATCAGTTGATAAAGAAGCTTGAGAACGAAGGAAAATCAAGGGACGAGGTGCTTGCAGAACTCGCCGGGAAGTATGGTGAGAAGAATCCGGATGTGAGTGTTCTCGAGCAGAAATAATAACAACAAACGTACACAAAGGATGCAAAGACTATGAAGAGACTTTATGTATTGCTGGTTCTGATACTCCTGACCCCCTCTCGGATGGGGGTCTGCCGAAGCGTCGATTTGTATAGACTGTCACAGGGTAGACGACCCCCTTTCTTATTTTTTTGGAGTTCTAAATGAGAACGAACAACGAACGCGGGATTGTGAAGATACCACAACATTTGTCTTGTCCCCCGTTCCTATCATATCGGCAGGTCGAATATCATGGATGAAGCAACACGAACACATGTAGAGGAACTCGTCGCGATGCCGTTCAGACCGTTTCTGGACGTATGCGTCGCATGGAAGGAAGAGGCAGGGGAAGATTTCTCTGAAATCCCCCCAACAAAATGCCCTGTGCATCAGTACGCTATGCAGAAGGGCAGATGTCTTGATGTAACCGGTCACACCGAATTATGCCCCGTATGTGATAAACCGATGTGCCCCACGTGCGGGTCGCACTGCGTGGATCAGATTTCACGCGTCACAGGATACATGCAGGCGGTATCCGGTTGGAACGCCGCGAAAAAACAGGAGTACGAAGACCGGCATCGGTACAGCGTCCCCGGTGCGGGACTGCAGTAAAACGATTTTTTCACAAAAAATCGAGTAAAAACTGCCCTTCGGGTGGGGGCTGGTGATATACTTATTCGCAAACGATTGAGAAATGCTCTCCTGGGTCGGAGGTCAGTTTTTGATCATTTTATTGAGATTTATAGACGATTTTCGTAACATAATATTATGTACTCGCAATCATGTCACTATGGTAATACATGACTTTCGGACAAATAAAATTGTCTACTATCCTAAATGAGACAATATCTAAAATAAAAGGCAATTTTAAGCCATGTTTAGTGATATAGTCGATGCTGATAGGGGGTTCTAAATATTGTTTGTATCATTTAGGTTGGCAGTAAAATCCGGATATCCGAAAGTCATGTAATAAACGATTAAGTCCGTGCAACCACAAGAACCCTGGAAAGATATGGGTTATATGTGTAATTCACAAGTAACGTTTGGAACGATAAAAAGGAATTGTTTGAAGATATCGAGGAATTGCCATGATTAAGCGCATGATAGTTGTGATTGATGCGGAAAAATGCATGCAGCACCCTCCTTCGCTGATACCTGGGTGATAATCTGTGATTACGATCGAGTTACTTGCAAGGGTGGACAACCTCTGTGACTACACGTTTAATTTCTGCTGGCACAATCGTCAGCTTGACCCGGACACCCCCATCCCCCACCAGAACGGCACAGAATACACCTACCGCGACGTAGTGGGTGCGCTTAAAACGGGAACGGAAGTGCATATAAAGGGTGATGTGGGTGAGCGTCTTGCACAGGGCATGGGTGCGGATATCCGTCATCTGGGTGGTACCGGCGGCATTGGAACCGGAACCGCATCCCGGATCTTTGTAGACGGGAACGTGGGAGCCGAAGCGGGATTGGGTATGGTCTCAGGAGCAGTCTATGTCTCGGGCGTTGCCGAGGAGCCGCTTGGAAATATCCTTGAGGTGCGCTCCGATGTGGAGGGCTATCGCAAGTTCGTGTCCATAACCGATCTTCTCTGCAACCGCCGACCTGAGGTGCCTGTGTCCAATTCACTGGACCCTGATAAGCTGCGGCTCGTGTTAAACGATGGCATCCTGCGCGGAACCCTGTGTGCACGGTGTGATTGCCCGGTTGATGTGCTCGTAGAAGGCGATGCCAACAACGGGACCGGGCTACTCATGCGTCAGGGAACGGTTACTGTCACGGGAGATGCCGGGATGAACACCGGTGCACATCTAAATGGCGGAACAGTGGTTGTCCGCGGGGTTGTAGGGGAGTTCGCAGGTGCATACATGAAATGTGGCGTGCTGCTGGTCGGGGGTGGTAAGGGCTATGCCGGAGCCGATATGAAAGGTGGTGCGATCTACTCTCGGAGGAAGCTTGCGACCAGTCCGCCTGCGGAGAAGACCCGGATCACTGGTGCTGACATGTCGCTCATCCGAAGACTTGTCGGAGCCGGCAGGTTCGAATCGATGCGGTACAGCAAGTACGAGGTGGACACATCGGAAAAGTACGTGGCGGTTCCGATGAGGGACGGTTCGCTTGTGATGCGCAGGGTGGGTTGATTGGGCGAATTGTCCATGAGCCTGTGTGTTATTATATGTCAAATTTCGGAGCAAGCCCGGAAATCCGGGAGTATGAAAGCAATCAGTACCATTATGTACCAATGGCTACATATTGGTATCTATGACATCCACAAGTGCACAGATAAATATCCGTTTGCCAGCCAGATTACAATCAGCTACCGAACAGTATGTCGAGAATTATGGTTACAGGAATATTCAGGAATTTATTCTTGAGGCGATCCGGGATAAGATATTCAGGAGCAACAAATATGACGAAACCGTCTCTGAAAAGGAGATTGATCTGATTGAAAGGCTGCTGGCAGTTTCCATCGAGAAAGGCAAACTAAAAGATCAGAACGATATCGCCAAGGCTCTGCAATGAAATTTGAACTTGCAGCTACAGAAATTTTTATCGAGCAAATCAAAAATCTTGATAAAAAATCCAAAGAGCAGATAAAAAAGAAGATCGATCTGATTTCGTCAAATCCTTTTAGATTTAAAAGGATTCATTCAAAAACTATACATAATGTATTTAGGGTCAGGTTGAACATCCAGGGCAATGAAATGCGACTTATCTATGCGGTATTGCCCCCTACTACTATTCTGGTATGCTTACTGAATCGGAAAAATGACTACACGGATCTGGAAAAATACCTGCAAGAACTGGAATAAAATTACAATTACGCCTGAAAAGAAAAGGACTGGTGATATTGACGATGGTGTGGGTGGGTGCATCTGAGGCGTGTGTGGCGGTTCCAATGAGGGACAGTTCCTAATTTTTGGCGTACGCTTATCGGTGCAACACTTCC
This sequence comes from uncultured Methanosarcinales archaeon, assembly GCA_965369365.1. Classification (GTDB taxonomy): domain Archaea; phylum Halobacteriota; class Methanosarcinia; order Methanosarcinales; family Methanogasteraceae; genus Methanogaster_D. Next base: position 2,810 of record CBDUQO010000094.1, on the reverse strand, counting down.
ACAATCATTCATAACCCCTTATCCATCATTCCGCATCACCGCATCGATTTTCGTACTTTTATTGAGATTTATAGACGATTTTCGCACCATAATGTTATATACTCGCAATGCACATCACTTCAACCGTAAACTATTTGGTGGTTTGCGTAACCATATACCAATGTTGGAGGTCTTGAATAAATGACTACAGAAAGCGAACTCAAAGCACATTTCAAGGGAGAGACAACAGAAGTCGGGCTCTATCTTGCAATGTCAAAGCAAGCAGAGCGCGAAGGACATCACACAGCAGCGATGTACTTCAGGCAGCTCGCGATGGATGAGGCATGGCATGCCGCAGATATTGCAGAGATACTTGGCATGATCAAGGACACGAAGGCGAACCTCGAGATGATGCTCAAAGGCGAGACCATGGCTGAAACCGAGAAAGCGGACGCTGCAAAGGCAGCCGAAGCGGAAGGCAACATCGATGCAGCCCGGTTCTTTGAGCGAGCATCCAAAGACGAAGCCCGGCATAAAGCAGGGCTGAAAGGAATTCTCATGCGATTTGATGCGCATGGGTGGTAATAGCTGATAGGTGATCGAAATGAAAGCAACAATTGAACAGACAAAGTGTACAGTAATGCCGGGATTGAGGCAACAGAGGTGTTAGAAATGGCGGATGGAAAGAAGAACGACATACCAGAGAAGGGAGCAGTCGTGCAACGAGACCGAGAGACTTATGCGATAGCGCCGGACATTCCGGCAGGCGTGGTATCGCCAGATGTCCTGCGAAAGATTGCGGATGTTTCAGAGAAGTACGGTGCAGCCGCGATAAAGATAACAAGCGCACAGCGGATGGTTATTGTGGGACTCAAGGAAGAAGACATCGATAGCGCATGGAAAGACCTTGGGATGAGTCCGGGTGCTGCAATCGGGCTATGTGTCCGGAGCGTCAAGATCTGTCCGGGAACGACTTTCTGCAAGAAAGGTATCTCAGACAGTCTCGGGCTCGGGATGGCTCTGCACGATGAGTACCACGGTATGAACCTTCCAGCGAAGTTCAAGATCGGCGTATCTGGCTGTCCGAACTGCTGCGGCGAGTCCTGGGTCAAGGACCTCGGATTCTTCGGATTCAAGAAAGGCTTCAAGGTGGTCGTCGGAGGCGAGGCTGGCAAGAAACCGAGAATTGCACAGGAGCTGACCTACGTCGAGTCGATCGATGATGCGAAGAAGGTTGCACAGAGCGTCTTTGACTATTACACCGCGAATGCAAAGCCAAAGGAACGGATCGGCGACTTCATCGACCGGATCGGGTTTGAGGAGTTTGCGAAAGGAGTGCTCTGATGAAGATCGTCGATGCAAGATCGGCTCCTGTATCCCCCAACCCGCATGGCGTTCATGCGTCGATGATTCATGACACCGAGCACGTCCAGGCAGTACACATAACGTTGCAGCCGGGGGAGGCACTGAAACTCCACGCCACCCCGGTTGACGTCTTCTTCTACATACTCGAAGGACGCGGCGTCGTTGAGATCGGCGACGAACGAGAGGAGGTCGTGGCAGATCAGTTCATCGAGAGCCCTGTACGAGTTCCGCACCGTCTGCTGAATGAAAGCGAGTCGGTGTTTCGTTTCCTCGTCGTGAAGACGCCAAGACCAAAGGAGAAGACGCGGGTGCTGTGACCGCGAATATTACTAAAGATTAAAATAGTTTATCGCAACAGAATTGTGTATACCGTAGACATGATTACTAAAATCGTAATGTCTACGCGATATGCAATAAGGAGGAATTGACAATAAATACACAAAATACGGCCTCGCCCCTGCACCACATCGCAGCGTTGAGGTTCCCTGCTGTTCTGCTTTTCTGTCTACTGATTGCGCAGGTCGCATCGGCTGCGGCTGAAGCGACACATGCCGGAATCGATGAATATACTGGTGCTGAGACCTGTCTTGAGTGTCATCAAGTGGAGGGCGATGATTTCGTAACATCGATTCATAACACCTGGATGGGCGAGGCAGAGCACGTTGTCGGAAAGGAAGGCGAGTTGACCGGTAAACTCGTGGGATTGAATGATTTCTGCGTTGGCGCCGAATCGAATGACGCCCTCTGTGGCAATTGCCATGCAGGCTATGGCTTACATGAGAACGATTTTTCGGTTGAGAAGATCGACTGCCTGATCTGCCACGCACCGAACTATAAGAAGACTGCAACAGCCCCTGCTCCGTCAATTGATGCGACCGCAGCAGCCCGCGGTGTCGGACTGCCCACGCGGGAGATGTGCCTGCGCTGCCATGCAACAGCTGGCGGCGGCGACAACAACAAGCGGGGCGACATCGAGCTTGCTATGGGTGCGGATGAGGTCTCACGAGATCTCGATGTCCACATGAGCGCTGGCATGACCTGCCAGGACTGCCACGTTTTCATAGACCATCACGTATCAGGCAGAGGCATGGACCTGCGGGTTGATGATACCGATTTCCTGGTTACATGTGACGATAAAAGCTGTCACGGCTCTGAGCCGCATTACGAGGGCTCGAGTTCGATGTACAACCAGCACACGGACAGAATCTACTGCACAGCATGCCACGTCACAGCGTACGGCAAGGTGCAGACTGTTGAGATGTCCCGTGACTGGGAATATCGACCCCCGAACGACAATAATGCGCTGCGTATGACGATGTATACTCCGTATATGGTGCGTGAGAGTAACCCTGCACCGATTCATGTCTGGTGGAACAGATGGTCCGAGATACTGGACATCGCAGACCCGGCTGTGCCCGACAGCGACGGATTCGTGATGATGGCAAAGCCGGTCGGTGGAATCGATA